>NZ_JBEZYL010000004.1:0-177066 GCF_040638465.1 Streptomyces sp. NPDC026206 | reverse complement strand
GCCGGACTCGTCGGCCTTCGGCCGTACGGTCCGGAAGACGGCCGTCGCCCGGTCGCCCTCGCGGCCTGCGGCCGCGTCCGGCTCGGCCGGGGACTTCGTCATCGGCGCCTTCGCCGACGCCTTCGGTTCCCGGTCCCGGATGACCCCGAGCCGCGGGTCACGTTCACTGCCAGTCGTGCCGGTCGTCTCCCCCGACGACTTCAGCTGCTCCGACTTGTCGGGGGACTCGCCCGCCACCGATGCCTCCTCGAATTACCGCGCCATACGCCGAGGCGGGGCGACAAGCCGCCCCGCTGCCCGATTCTCTCAACGTCTTACCAGTGTCCTCTGCCGCCTTCGCGTCAGGGCGCGACCATACGGCTAGAGGGCGTTGTGTGCCTTCACCCACGTGCAAGACGAGACGACATACCTACCGGTTCCCACCCGAAGCCACCACGCACTCTCGACAGACCAATGTGAGAGGGGTCACCCTGTCACTCATCCACGCGGGGAGGCATGGATGGGCAGGAGCCGCAGAACAATTCCGGAGGAGCTTCTGCTGCTCGCCCTGGACCCGGCCACGGGTACCACGGCGCAGCCGCAGTCGCTCGACCTCGGTCTCGCCGGAGCCCAGCTAGTGGAGCTGGCTCTGGCCGGACGGATAGCCCCAGACGGGGATCGTATCGCCGTGGTGCACCCACGGCCCACAGGAGATCCGACGCTGGACTCCGCGCTCGAACTGCTGCGTCGTCGCGGCAGCCCGGTGCGGGCCGTGCACTGGATCGGCGGGCCCCGGCTGGGGCTGCGCCAGACGTATCTCACGCACCTGGAGCGGTGCGGCATGGTGCATGCCGTGGCGGGCCAGATGTGCGGGGTATTGCCGACCACTCGCTACCAGGCGACGGAGACCGCCATCAGCCGGGAGATCAGAACCCGGCTGGACAGTGCGATCCGCACCGGCGTGCCGCCGGACCCGCGGACGGCGGCGCTCGCCGCGCTTGCGCATGCCGTCGGGCTGGGAAAGCACCTGTACCCGGGCAATGAGGGACGGTCTTCGCGGTCCCGGCTCCGGGACCTGATCAGGCATGACCCGATGGGCGGGCTCGTGGCCCACGCGGTGATGGACGTTCAGAACGGCGTCGGCGCGCAGCCGCGGCGGGCACCGGCCCCGGCCGGTTCCGCGGGCAGCGGCGGCGGCGGAGCGGGACGCAGGGCGGCGGCCGTGCGGCCTCCGGCCGAAGCGGCCGGCGTGGGCGCCGGGCAGCCGGCGACGCACCGCGGCGGCGTGATGGCCCGCGCGGGCGCTTCGTGAAACGGTTCCGCAGCCGGGCCGTGAGCCGCGACCGCTAGGCGCGGACGACGACCGGCAGCACCGGCGCACCGGCAGCACCGCGAACGCCGGGGCACCCGCACCTTTGAGCACCACACGAGACACCTTCCACTCCACTCCACTCCACTTCACTCCACAGACCGCACCGCAGTCCCCATGAACCGGTTCGGGAGCCGCAGCAGCGCGCGGGGTGGTGGGCCGGCCCGTCCCGGACGGCGGTACGGCCCACCGCCCCGCGCGTGCGTGTGCGGCGCGGCGGCGTGCCCGCGCACGGACGTACGTACAAGGACTACGCCAGTCGTGCCCAAGTAGCGGGCGGCAGAAGCCGACTTGGTGTAAGCATTTTCCAGCGCCGCCCCGGCCAGTGGTGGCAGGCTGCGGAGCAGGAGACAGCAGCATGACGGAGCCGGAGGTGCGTCCCGTGGCGTCCAGTGTCAACCCCACCGTTAGGCGGCGCCGATTGGGGCAGGAGCTGCGCAAGCTCCGAGAACTCAAAGGCATGACCGCCGAGGAGGTAGCCGAGCGGCTACTGGTCTCGCAGTCGAAGATCAGCCGCCTGGAGAACGGCCGCCGCAGCATCAGCCAACGCGACGTCCGGGACCTGTGCGGGGTGTACGGGGTCGAGGACCACCGCATCGTCGATTCGCTGATGCAGATGGCCAAGGAGTCGCGGCAGCAAGGTTGGTGGCATGCCTTCGGCGACATCCCGTACAGCGTCTACATCGGACTGGAGACCGACGCGGCGTCCTTGCGCGTGTACGAGGCCTCACTCGTGCCCGGTCTGCTGCAAACGCCCAATTACGCCAGCGCCGTGACCGAGGGGTCGTGGCCGGAGGCGACGGCGGCGGACGTCGAGCGGCGCGTGCAGGTGCGGATGCGGCGCCAGGAGCGGATCACGGACCCGGAGAATCCGCTGCGCCTGTGGGCGGTCATCGACGAATCGGCGCTGCGGAGGATCGTCGGCAACAACGCCATCATGTGCGAGCAGATGGAACATCTAGTGGAGTTCAGCCTGCAGCCGCACATCACCGTGCAGGTGCTCCCTTATGCCGTGGGCGCGCACCCGGGCATGTACGGAAAGTTCTCCATCCTCGAATTCCACGACCCCCAGGACGCGAGCACGGTTTATCTGGAGGGAATCACGAGCGACCTTTATCTGGAGAAGCCGAACGACGTCCAGGCGTACAGCGTGATGTACGAGCATTTGCGCATGCAGGCGCTCAATGCGGAGGACTCGCGGCGGTTCATCCTCCAGGTGGCCGAGGACTGGGCGAAGGCGGCCGAACTGGACTGAGGCGGCGCCGGTTCGGGGCCGAGACTGCCGGCCCGGCCTGTGGGGGCGGAAAGGTACACCTCTCCCACCCTGCGGGGAAGGGGTGAACGGAATATGCCATCCGGTCGAGTGAAGCACCAATTCATCAGGTGATGTTGGCGCGTAACGTCGGTCGCACCGCGGGAAACCGACGTCAGCACTCACATGCATCGGAGCAATCATGGCGATTCAGCAGGGTAAGACCACGTGGCGGAAGTCCTCCTACTCGCTGGCCAACGGGGACTGCGTGGAGGTCGCCTCCCCGGTTCAGCAGTCCATCGCGGTCCGTGACTCGAAGGACTCCCAGGGACCGGCCCTCGCCTTCACCCCGGAGTCCTGGTCCGCGTTCGTGGCGGTCGTCGACGGCGGCACCCGCAGCCTCTGACCTCCGGACCCACTGCGGAACGCCCGGCGCCGGCGATACCGTCGCCGCCGCATCGATATCCCCGCACAGAGCCCTCTCGCCTGGTACGCCGTCCCGGCCGAGAGGGCTCGGTCATGCCCACCACACTGCGCGCCCCGGCCCATTGGCGGAAGCGAGTACCGGCCGGGGCGTCAACCCCCGCCGGACAACCCCGCGTCGGCCGTGGAGGCCCGTTCGGTCGGCCTACGAGCCGGGGTACCGCGCCAGCCAGACGGCCGACCGGCCGTCCGGGCCGTGCAGGGACGGGCCGTGGGTCAGCTCCATGGCGAAGTCGTCGGCGAGTTCCAGGATCGTCGCCCGGCCCTCCAGCTCCGCCACCCACCCCGGCGGCAGCGCGGTCTCACCGTGCAGCACGCCGAGGAGGTTGCCGCAGATGGAGCCCGTGGAGTCGGAGTCGCCGCCGTGATTGACCGCGAGCAGCAGGCCGTGGCGTACGTCCTCGGCGACGAGCGCGCAGTACAGGCCCATCGCCAGGGCCTCCTCGGCCACCCAGCCCTCGCCCAGCGACTGGACGCGCTCGGGCGTCGGCACGCCCTGGCGTACGGCGACGAGGGCCTGCCGCAGCGCTTCGGTGGTCTCCTCATGGCCGGGGCGGACCGCCAGCAGGGCCAGGGCCCGGTGGACGGCGCCCTCCAGCGCCTCGCCGCGTACGACGCCGTGCACGATGGCCGCGAACGCCGCTGCCGCGAGCGAGCCGGAGGGGTGGCCGTGCGTCTGGGCGGCGCACTCGGCGGCCAGCTGGAAGACGCGCTCGGGCTCCCAGCCGGCCAGCAGTCCGAAGGGCGCGGAGCGCATGACGGCCCCGCAGCCCTTGGAGCCGGGGTTCTTGGGCACCTCCAGAGTGCCCATCCGCTCGTCGGCGAGCCCGCCGAGGCAGGCGTTGCCCGGTGCCCGGCGCGCGTACAGCCACTCCTCGCCGGCGAGCCAGCCGGCGTCGCGCACCCGCTCGTCCGGCCCCCAGCCGCGCTGGGTGGCGGCCCAGCGCAGGTAGGCGCGGTGGACGTCGGCCGGCGGGTGCCAGGCGCCGGTGTCGCGGCGCACCTGTGCCCGTATCAGCCCCTCCGCGGTGAAGAGCGTCATCTGAGTGTCGTCGGTGACGGCACCGCGCCGCCCGTACGCCGGTACGTAGTCGCTGACCCCGTCCGGGCCGTGGGCGGCGCGGATCGCGTCGAGAGAGTCGAACTCGATCCCCGCGCCGAGCGCGTCCCCGATCGCCCCGCCGAGCAGGCATCCGCGCACGCGGCTGCGGAAGTCCTGTTGTTCGGCCCGGCCCCAGGGGAGGGAGCCGGCGCCCCCCGCTGCGACAGTCGTGGTCACGTTGTCCGGCCTCCTGGCGTCGGAGTGGGTGCGGCCGATCAGGCTCTTGGCGCACTGCACTGTAATCGGCCGGCGCCGATGAGGCATCAGCGCCGGCCGTCAGTTGGCCGGTCCGGCTTCGGACCGGGCCGACTTCGGACCGGGCCGGACTCAGCTCAGCCCGGTTCAGCTCAATCCGGTTTCAGCTCAGTCCGGTTTCAGCTCAGCCCGGTTTCAGCTCAGTCCGACTTCTTCGCCGGGCGGACCGTGTTCATGATCTTGTCGATCTGCTGGACGGACAGCGCGTCCGGGACGCCCTGGTCGGCGTAGAGGACCCAGCCGTGGAAGGTGCCGTCGGGCATCTTCTGGGCGATGCTCTTCACGATCGCGGTGGGCGGGACGCAGGGGCTGGGGCGGTTGTTGACCGTCACCTTGGCGGTGGCGGTCCAGCCGTCGATGCCGTTCTGCTTCCAGGCCTTCTCGTCGGTGATTTCGATCTTGGGCTTGTTGTCCTTGCCGCCGTAGGCCATGAAGCCCCAGTTGCCCGCCCAGTTACGGGCGTTCTCCTTGAGGTCGCCGTCCCGGCCGCCACCCGTGGTGCCGACCGTGGCGAGCTGGCCCGAGCCGGCCTCACCGACCGAGTTCGGGTTGGCCTTCGAGGAGCAGCCGCCCTCGCGGAAGTTGGCCGTGCCGGTCATCACCACGACCGGCTTGCCGTTCTCGGTGTACGAGATGGCCGTGTCGGTCGGGAGGACCTTCCACTTGTCGTTCTCGCCCGGCACGTCGTACTGGAAGAGGTGCTCCTCCCGCACCTGCGTCTGCCAGCCGGCGACCATCGGCTGCGCAGCCTTGGGGCTCGCCTGGCCGTTGTCCCCGGGTGCAGGCTGGTCCGACTTCCCGCCCTGGCCGGGCGCGGTCGGCGCCTGGGAGGCAGTGCCCTTGCCCTGGTCGGACTTCTTGTCGTCACCGCTGTTGAGGAAGAACACCGCGCCACCGCCGATGACGGCCAGCGCCACGACGCCGCCGATGACGGCGAGCAGCGTGGTGTTCTTCTTCGGCTGCTGCGGGGCCGGGCCCGGTGCGTGGGCCGGGGCCATGCCGGGCGGCGGCACCATCCCGGGCGGGTTCATGCCCGGCGGCGGGTTCATGCCCGGCGGCGGGGCCATGCCCGGGCCGGGGGCGTGCCCGGGGACGGGGCCCGGTGCAGGCGGCGGGGGCGGCGGCATACCGGGACCGGCCGCAGGGCCCGGTGCGGGCGGCGGTGCGGGCACCGCCGGCTGCGAGACGACGGTGGGCTGCGCGTGGCCCGAGCCCTCCGGGCCCCACGTGGGCGGCGGGCCGAAGCCACCCTGCGGCGGCGTCTGGGGGTTCTGCGGCTGCTCGGGCTGCTGTGGCTGGTGCGGGTTCTGGGGCCAAGACATGCGGGACACCCTATGCGCCGCCTGTCGCCGCCTGATCGGGGGCAGGCGACAGGTCGGCAACACTTGTGCGGTGGACGGTCATTCGTTTTCGAGCACCGGCAGCAGCTCCGGCAGGTGCCCGTCCGAGGCCATCGCCGCCGCCTGCCGCTCCCGCGGTACCTCCCCGTACGTCGTCGTCCGCGCGCGTGCCGGACGTCCGGCCGCCTGCGCTATGGCGATGAGGTCCTGGACCGAGCGGTAGGAGCCGTAGGAGGAGCCCGCCATGCGGGAGATGGTCTCCTCCATGAGCGTGCCGCCCAGGTCGTTGGCGCCGGAGCGCAGCATCTCCGCCGCACCTTCCGCGCCCAGCTTGACCCAGCTCGTCTGGATATTGGTGATGTACGGGTGGAGCAGCAGCCGGGCCATGGCCGTGACCGCGCGGTTGTCCCGCACGGTCGGGCCGGGCCGGGCGATGCCCGCCAGATAGACGGGCGCGTTGGTGTGGATGAAGGGCAGGGTGACGAATTCCGTGAACCCCTCGACGCCGTGGGCCAGGGCCGACTTCTGGATCTCCACCAGCTGCCGGAAGTGGCCCAGCCAGTGCCGGGGCTGGTCCACGTGCCCGTACATCATCGTGGAGGAGGAGCGGATGCCGAGCCGGTGGGCGTTCTTGACGACCTCGACCCATGTCGCCGTGGGCAGCTTGCCCTTGGTGAGGACCCAGCGGACTTCGTCGTCCAGGATCTCGGCGGCCGTCCCGGGGATGGAGTCGAGCCCGGCCTCCTTGGCGGCGGCCAGCCACTCGCGGATGGACATGCCGGTGCGTGTGGCGCCGTTGACGACCTCCATCGGCGAGAAGGCGTGCACGTGCATGCCCGGCACGCGCTCCTTCACCGCCCGTGCGATGTCGAAGTAGGCCGTGCCCGGCAGGTCGGGGTGGATGCCGCCCTGCATGCACACCTCCACCGCGCCGACGTCCCACGCCTGCGCGGCGCGGTCGGCGACCTGGGAGAGCGAGAGGGTGTAGGCGTCGGCGTCCGTGCGCCGCTGGGCGAAGGCGCAGAAGCGGCAGCCCGTGTAGCAGACGTTGGTGAAGTTGATGTTCCGCGTGACGATGTAGGTGACGTCGTCGCCCACCACGTCCCGCCGCAGGTCGTCGGCGATCCGGCAGAGGGCGTCGAGCGCGGGCCCGTCGGCGTGCAGGAGGGCGAGCGCCTCGGCGTCGGTGAGCCGGGTGGGGTCGTCGGCGGCCTGCTTCAGCGCCTGGCGCACGTCGGCGTCGATGCGCTGGGGGGCCATGCCCGGGGCGGCCGCCTCGCGCAGTGCCTCCCAGTCGCCGTAGACGTCGTCGAAGTCGTCCCGCCGGTCGGCTGTGCGGCCCTCGGTGTCGATGGTGCGGTGCAGGTCGGTGCGGCCCGAGGGGATGAAGACCTCCTCGGGCTCCTGCCAGGGGTGCCCCTCCACCACGGCGTCCTCGCGGGCCAGGCCCGTCTCCGGGTCGGCCAGCGCCCGCACGTGCGGCAGCAGACGGGGGTCCAGCCAGGGCTCGCCGCGCTGGACGAACTCCGGGTAGACCGCGAGCCGTTCGCGCAGCTCGAAGCCCTCGGCGGCGGAGCGCGCGGCGAGCTCTTCGATCTGCGGCCAGGGGCGCTCGGGGTTGACGTGGTCGGGGGTGATCGGTGAGACGCCGCCCCAGTCGTCGATGCCGGCGCCGATGAGCCGCGCGTACTCGTCGTCCACCAGGTTGGGCGGCGCCTGGAGGCAGCCGGAGGGGCCCATGATGTGCCGGGCGACGGCGACGGTGGCGACCAGCTCGTCCAGCTCGGCGTCCGGCATGCCGCGCATCGCCGTGTCCGGCTTGGCGCGGAAGTTCTGCATGATCAGTTCCTGGATGCCGTGGTACGCGCGGGAGACGCGGCGCAGCGCGAACAGCGACTCCGCGCGCTCCTCGTACGTCTCGCCGATGCCGATCAGCAGCCCGCTGGTGAAGGGGACGGAGCTGCGCCCGGCGTCCTCCAGGACGCGCAGCCGGACGGCCGGCTCCTTGTCCGGGGAGCCGTAGTGCGGCTGGCCGGGCTCGCTCCACAGCCGCGTCGCCGTGGTCTCCAGCATCATGCCCATCGACGGGGAGACCGGCTTGAGCCGCTGGAAGTCCGTCCAGCTCATGGCGCCGGGGTTGAGGTGCGGCAGCAGCCCGGTCTCCTCCAGGATGCGGATCGCGATGGCCCGCACGTAGGCGATGGTGTCGTCGTACCCCTCCGCCTCCAGCCATTCGCGCGCCTCCGGCCAGCGGTCCTCGGGCCGGTCGCCCAGGGTGATGAGCGCTTCCTTGCAGCCCAGTTCGGCGCCGCGCCGGGCGATGCTCAGGACCTCGTCCGGGGACATGAACATCCCGTGTCCCGCGCGGCGCAGCTTGCCGGGGACCGTGGCGAAGGTGCAGTAGTGGCACTTGTCGCGGCACAGCCGGGTGAGCGGGATGAAGACGCTCTTGGAGTACGTGATGACGCCGGGGCGGCCCGCCGCCTGAAGGCCCGCGTCCCGGACGCGGGCGGCGGAGGCGGAGAGGTCCTTCAGGTCCTCGCCCCGGGCCTGGAGCAGCACCGCGGCCTCCGTGACGTCCAGCGCGACGCCGTCACGGGCACGCTTGAGCGCACGCCGCATGGCGTTGGCGGTCGGTGCAGCCGGCTCGGGTCGCTGTGCGCTCGAAGTCATTGTCCGAGCATACGAGCGTGGACTGACACCGCCACGTACTGGAAGCGCCGGTTCCGTGTGCCTCTCATCACGTTATATGGAGGCAGCCTCCGGAATAGCTCCGGTGCGTCCCCGCAGCGTTCCTAGAGGAATTCGGCGTGCGCGTCCAGAGCACGCAGCACGTCGGTCTCGGACGCCGAGGGCAGGCCCACCACGACCTCCTCGATGCCCAGGTCCGCGTAGTGCGCGAGCTTCCCCGCCGAGGGGTGCACGGCGTACGGCACGACGTCCGGCTCCCCCTGACGCCCCGCCTCCTCCCACACCCGGCGCAGCTGCGGCAGCGTCTCCCGCAGACCGCTGCCGCCCACCGGAATCCAACCGTCCGCGTACTCCGCGACATGCGCGAAGAGCTTCGGCCCGGCCGCCCCGCCGATCAGCGTGCGCGGCCCCACCAGCGGCTCCGCGTCCTTGCGCTCCCGGGCCGGGTGCACGGGCTTGGGGTGCGCCCAGCTCGCCTGTACGGAGCCGAACTCACCCTCGTAGGCGGTGGGTTCCGCGGCCCACAGCGCCCGCATCAGCGCCATCCGGTCGCGCACCAGCTCGCGGCGGGTGTGCCACTCCACCCCGTGGTCGGTGGCCTCCTCCACGTTCCAGCCGTACCCGATGCCGAAGGTGAACCGGCCGCCGCTGAGGAAGTCGAGCGTCGCCGCCTGCTTGGCCAGCACGATCGGGTCGTTCTGGGCGACCAGCGCCACACCCGTACCGACCACGATCCGGTGCGTCACCGCGGCGGCCTGCGCCAGCGCGACGAACGGGTCGACCGCGCGCCCGTACTCGGGCGGCAGCGGGTCGCCCGCGGGCGCCGGCGTCTCCCGGCTGACCGGGATGTGGGTGTGCTGGGGAAGGAAGAGCCCGGCGAAGCCGCGCTGCTCCAGTTCACGGGCAAGCCGGACCGGGCTGATCGTCTCATCGGTGAGGAAGATCGTGGTGGCGATCCGCATGTGGGGGCACCTCCGTCGTCGCGTGGGACCACGGTATGCCCTGCGGTTCCACTTCGGCCCCCACGACAAACTGCCGACACACAACAGACGGGCATAACAACGCCCGCACCCGTTCCGCTGCCCGCCACCCGGGCGTACAACAGTGACACCACCGCACACGCGAGGGGGCAGCCGATGCACCGGCGCGACGTACTGAGACTGACGGCTATCGCCGGAGCGGCGGGTGTGCTTACGCTCGAAGGCGTGAGCTTCGCCCACGCCGACGGCCCCGACCGGACCGGCGGCGAAGAGACCCGTAAGGTCACCGGCCGGCTGCCGGCCGGCGCCCCGGACTACGTCCACCTCCCCGTGGAAGTACCGCGCGGCGTCCGCGAGATCGCCGTCTCCTACACCTACGACCGGCCCGTCGTCCCGCCGGGCACCCAGGGCAACGCCTGCGACATCGGCATCTTCGACGAGCGCGGCACGCAGCCGGGCGGCACCGGCTTCCGGGGCTGGTCGGGCGGCGCGCGCACGGAGTTCGCCATCAGCGCCGAGCGCGCCACGCCCGGCTACCTCGCCGGCCCCGTCCGGCCCGGCACCTGGCACGTCGTCCTCGGCCCCTACACCGTGGCGCCGCAGGGCCTGGCCTACGAGGTCATGGTCACCCTGCGGTACGGCAGCCAGGGAGCGACCCCGCAGGCCGTCTACCCGCCGCAGCGCGCCAGGGGGCGGGGCCGGGCCTGGTACCGGGGCGACAACCACCTGCACAGCGTCCACTCCGACGGCAGACGCACCCCGGCCGAGATCGCCGCCGCAGCCCGCGCCGCCGGCCTCGACTGGATCACGACGACGGAACACAACACGACGTCGTCCCACAGTGCGTGGCAGGGCCTGTGGGGCGACGACCTGCTGATCCTGACGGGCGAGGAGGTGACGACCCGTAACGGCCACGTTCTGGCCCTCGGCACGCACCCCGGCGCCTTCATCGACTGGCGCTACCGCGCCGGCGACGACCTCTTCGGACGTTTCGCGCGCAGAATCCGGCAAACAGGCGGGCTCGTCGTTCCCGCCCACCCGTACGCCACCTGCATCGGTTGCAGCTGGAAGTTCGGCTTCGCCGAGGCGGACGCGGTGGAGGTCTGGAACGGCCCCTACACCCCGGACGACGAGATGGCCGTCGCCGCGTGGGACGCCATGCTGGTCGCCTCCGCCCGTTCCAGCGGCCACTGGCTACCCGCCATGGGCAACAGCGACGCCCACCGCGAGCCCCAGGCGGTCGGCCTGCCCCAGACGGTCGTCCTGGCCGAGGACCTCTCCCGCGCCGCCCTGCTGGCCGGCATCCGCGCGGGCCGCAGCTGGATCGCCGAGTCCTCGGCCGTCGGCCTTTCCTTCTCCGCGACGGGCGGACCCGGCGCGCACGCGGGCATCGGCGAGCGGCTGCCCGTCGACCGCGACGCGGATGTCACGGTGACCCTGCGGGTCTCCGGCGTGCCGGACTGCTCGGCGTCCTTCATCACGGACCAGGGGCGGCTGTTCACCACCCCGGTTCCGGCGGGCGGCCGTGTGCAGTGGCGGACGTCGGCCGCCCGATCGGCGTACGTACGGGCGGAGGTCCGGCATCCGCCGGCCGACGGCGCCCCGGCCGACCTGCCGGGACCGATGGCGGCCATGACCAACCCCGTCTTCCTGGGCTGAGGCCGGGGGGCGGGACCGCCGGACGGAAGGGGGAATAGTTGGGAATCGTTCTCAGCCGTGCTCGGCGAAGGCCGCGACGATCTCGTCGCGGCCTGCACCGGAGGTGAGCAGCAGCCGCAGCAGCACCCGCGCCTTGTACGGATCGAGCATCCCGCCGTTGATCAGCCCGCGCCGCTGCAGATCCGCCTCCGAGCCGACCGCACCGTAGGTGTGCCGCAGCACCGAGCCACCGCCCGTCCGCGACGTCAGCACCACCGGCATGCGCGCGGCCAGGGCTTCGAGACCGGGCACGAGGACGGACGGCACATGACCGACACCGAACCCGGCGACCACCAGGCCCTGGTGCGACTGGCCCAGCACCTCCAGCTGCGCGCCGTCGTCATCGAGCGCGACACAGTGCAGGGCCACGCGCGTGGCGTCGAGCCGTACTCGTTCGAGCCCGCCGGTCAGCACCTCGCGGCGAGGCGGGCCGGTGAGCACGCGCACCCGGCCTTCGATGACGTGCCCGACCGGCCCGGCGTTCGGCGACGCGAACGTCGCCGTGCTGGTGCTGTGGGTCTTGCGCACCCACCGCGCCGCGTGGATCTCGTCGTTGAGGACCACCAGCGCCCCCAGCCCGCGCGCCGGTGACGACACCGCCACGCGCACGGCCGCCAGCACGTTGGCCGGACCGTCCGCCCCCGCGAGATCCGGGTTGCGCATGGCCCCGGTCAGCACGAACGGCGCCTCGTGCCGCCACACGAGGTCGACGAGGAACGCGGTCTCCTCCAGCGTGTCGGTGCCCTGCGTCACGACGACACCCGCCGCCCCTTCGCTCACCGCCCGCGAGGCGTCCTCCACCACGTCGAGGACTTGCGCAAACGTCAGACTGGCGCTGGGCACGGCCCTGACGTCCTGAACATCGAGCGCCACGCCGAGCTCCCGGAGCCCCGGCACGGCCGCGACGATCTCGTCCCCGCTCAACCGCGCCCCGGCTCCCCCGCCACTCGGCACACTCGGCACACTCGGCACCGAAATCGTGCCCCCGAGCGTGAACAGTGCGATCTCCACTCCGCGTTCCCTCCCCCGACACCGGCGCCCGGCGTCCATGCGCGTTGGGCGCCATCACCGTACAAGTGCGGGATTTCCCCGGCCTCATGAGGTGAGCCAACGGCGAGCGCGACGGGGTCGAGGCGTTCGGCAGACGGGCCTGCGTCAGAGCCTCGGCTGGGTGAAACGGATGCGGTTGCCGAAGGGGTCACGGAGGCCGCAGTCGGTTCCGTACGGGCGGTCGGTGGGCTCCTCGGTGAACTCCACGCCCCGCCGCAGCAGCGTCTCGTACGTCTTGCGGCAGTCGTCCGTGGTGAGGATGAGCCAGCCACCCATCGCACCCTTGGTCACCAGCTCGCGGACCTGCTGCGCCGTCTCCTCGGACATCGCCGGAGCGCCCGGCTTCTCCAGAAGGATCTGGCGCTCCGGGTGGCCGGGGACGCTGACGGTCAGCCAGCGCATGAAGCCCATGTCGACGTCGGCGTTGACCTCCAGGCCGAGCTTGCCGACGTAGAAGTCGAGGGCCTCGTCCTGGTCGAGGACGTATATCTGCGATTGCGTGATGGCGTTGAACATGTGCATCACGCTACGGGGCGAGCCGGACGAAAACTTATCCAAAACTGCTCAGCCGACGGACGGACGGTACGGGCAGTGCGGACGGTCAGATGCTCGGCCGCATCCACGCCATCGTGAAGCACGTCGGTACGCCCGTGGGCGCCGCTTCCTTGCGGTACGTCCTCGGCGACCGCCCGATGATGTCGCGAAACGTGCGACTGAAGGTTCCCGGGCTGCCGAAGCCGACTTCGAAGCAGATGTCCGTCACACTGCGGTCGGTCTCCCGCAGCAGGAACATCGCACGCTCGACACGGCGGCGCTGCAAGTAGCGGTGCGGCGTCTCGCCGAACGTGGCCCGGAAGGTGCGCGTGAAGTGCGCCTCGGACACATGGGCGATCCTGGCCAGGGCCGGGACGTCCAGCGGCTGCGCGAAGGAGCGGTCCATCGCGTCCCGTGCCCGAAGCATGCGGCGATTGGTCTCTTCTGCGGCGCGGCTCACGGCGCCATCACACCACGGTTCTGGTGCACTACGCCGCGCGTGCCCAGAGGTACTGCCGACCAGGCTGTCCTTTTCGGATCGCCGGACCGTTGGTCTGGAAGAAGCAGCCAGCCTAGAAGACTGATGAAGATCTTGGGGTGGTTGGTAGGGACCAGGTTCCGTTGTGGTGGTTGAGGCCGAGGTTGATGAGTCGGCGGAGGTTGAGGGCGGCGGCCCGGTGGTGGATCCAGCGTTCGCCTTTGATGGTGCCGCGACAGGGTATGCGGCGGTTTCCGTGGGCGACGAGCCAGGCGATGGTCCTTTCGACAGCGGGTCGCCATCGGCGGTAGTCGGCCTGCCAGGCGGGGTCGGTGGCCTGTTGCCGGGCGGTGGCTTGCAGGTGGTGGTGCGGTCGCCAGGTGACGACCCGGCCTCGTTTGGATGTGGTGCACCGGGCCCGCAGTGGGCACTGGGTGCACTGCTGGGCGTTGAACCAGGCCTTGCGCTGGTGATGCCGGCCGACGGGTGGCCCGAGCGGGGTGGTGCGTCCAGCGGGGCAGGTCACGGTGCTGGTGGTGGTGTCGATGCGGAAGTCGTCGAGGGTGAATCCGCCGGTCACGGCCCGCTTCGGTGCCGGCGGTTTGATCAGCAGGCGGTGCCCTGCGGCGATCAGCCGTTCCCGCAGGCGCCAGCTTGAGTAGGCGGAGTCGGCCAGGACTTCCAGCGGCTCGGTCTCCGCTTCGAGCAGGTCGGTGGCGACAGCAGCCTCGTGGTGTTCGGCTCCGGCGGCGGGTCTGAGCGTGACGGCGGTGATCAGCCCGGTTTCCGGTTCGACGGCGAGGTGGGCTTTGAACCCTTCTCGTCTTTGTGAGTACGACTTGTGCACGTGCCGGGCCTCGGGATCGACCGTGGAGACCATGCGGTCATAGGCGGTGCCGCGGGCGATGCGCCACCGTCCGTCCGTGCCGTCGGAGTCTTCGGCCGGCTCGACATCCTGCCCGCGACCAGGGCCAGAATCCCCACGGCATCCGCCGCTGCGGAGCCAAGATCCTGCTCGGGCAAACGGCCCAGCAGGTGCAGGGCGTCGGTGACCAAGGCGTCCACCAGTTGGAGGCGTGCCTGCTCGTCGTTCCAGGCGATGCGGGGTTTGCCCGGATCGGCGTAGTCGTGGGCCCCGCAGTCTGCGGCGGCCACGGTGTCGGCGCCGGGCACTTCGCGGATCACCCGGCGGATCGCGGCGATCAGCTGGGTCACTGTGTCCTGGGTGGCCACCGCGTCGTCCAGGACCGCGGAGTCCAGCGCCCTGCGGGGCTTGCCGTTCAGCACACCAGTGGCATCGACCACCTCGCGGACCGCGTCGAAGAGCCGGTCCGGACGTGCGGAGCGGGCCAGTCGGCGCCGGAAGTAGGCCAGTAGCGAGGAGTGGAAGCCAAGATCGTGCAGGCCCAGCCCGCATGCGGCCTTCCAGCGCAGGTCACACCGCAGTTCCTGGGCGGCCTCGATGTCGGACAAGCCGTTAAGAGTCTGCAGCACGATCGCACAGGCCAGCACTCCGGGCGGGACGGAGGGCCGGCCGTTCGGCGACGGATACATGTCGGCGAACACCGTCTCTGGGAACAATGCCTCGCGATGCTCGGCCAGGAACGCGTACACACTCCCGGCCGGGATCAACTCCCGGCACGTCGCCCACACATCCGGCCCCACTGGCTCAATCCGCGCCTGCCCCATCACGCCCGCAACCTTGGTCCGAGATCCGGGCCGTGGAGCAGGACATCGCGGGGCCCTCACCACCCGGCCCCAAGATCTTCATCAGTCTTCCAAGGACTGTCCGGCGGGTCACTATCGGATCCACAGACGGATCGCGGCGACGGTGACCGTGCCGTGAAAGACAAACGCTCTCTTGTCGTACCGGGTCGCCACGGCCCGGAAGCCCTTGAGCGCGTTGATGGTCCGCTCGATTTCGTTCCTTCGGGTGTAGCGCCCGGTCGAACCCAGCGGGGCGACCGCCTCGGCTGCCGCGCCACTGTCGGCTGGCCCGCTGGTCCCTGCGTTCTGGAATGGTGTGCCGGATCTGCCGTCGCCGCAGGTAGAAGCGGTTGCGCCGGGAGCTGTACGCCTTATCGCCGCACAGTTGGCCAGGGCGGGGCCGCGGGTGCCCGCCCGCCGGGCGTGGGACACGGATGCGGTTCAGGACCGGGATCAATTGCGGCGCATCACCCCACTGTCCGGGCGCGATCCCGCGACCCGGCTCAAACTGACGACACCACGCCTACAACCTCAGTAGAAGGCGTTGCTGGACCCAAGATGGCCAGGCCGACGCCCAAGCCGCCAGGAGAGGTGAAACAGGGAGCCGTTCGTCATCAGGAGGCCCGGCTGGCGCCGGGCCTCTTGTCTATAGCGCCCTGACCTCTTGACCACTGTGGCGATCGGGCAGTCAGCTGGCCTGAGCAGACCCGGCGGCCACGCGCTGGGGGCGCGCCGGGGCAGCTCGTGGTGAAACGTCTCGCAGGGGAACGGGCTTCACCAGGCGAGGGTAACTTCGCCGTGGCCGCCGGGGCCTGTCACCGCGCTCTTCCCGGCCTCGCCCGGCTCCCCATTTCCTCCCCCCCTGGCAGGGTGGCCGACCCCACTGGTACCACCGTCGCCTGCGCTGGCGCCGAGCCCTCCTTCACCGGTGTATCCGGTGTGCCCTCCCCTGGGGCGTCCACCCACGCCGCCCTGGCTCGGTCTGCCGCCGATTCCGTGGCTACGGCCGTGATGCCCCGCACCGGCGGCGTCGGTATCGCGGCCGGAAGTTCCGCGGTAGCCGTTGCCGACGGCCCCGCCGGTACACTTCCCCGTGCCTCCGACGCCGCCAAGGGCCGCAGGGCCGCCAGCACCACCGTCGGCGTCATTCCCCTTGCCGCTTTCCAACCAGACTCCGTACCTTTCGCCGCCGTAGCCGCCCTGGCCGCCCTGGCCGGCTTGGCCGCCCTTGCCACCGTCTGCTACCGCGGGCGTGCTGCCGTCCGGCAGGCCCAGGGAACTGGCGCTGCCATCGCCTCCATCTGTTCCGTTCATGCCGGCCTCGCCCCGCCCGCCGTACCGCGAGGTGTTCGCCTGGCCTCCGGCGCCCTCGCTGCCTCCGGTTCCGCCCGCTCCGCCCTGTCCGACAGTGATGGTCAGGGTGCTGCCCGCGGTGACCGCCACGAGGCACACGGTGTGGCCTCCACCACCCCCACCGCCTCCACCGCTGCCGGCTCCTCCGCCACCGCCGCGGCCACCGAACCCCCCGCTTCCGTAGCCGCCCGAGCCGCCTCCCGCGCCCCCGCCGCCACCGGCACCACCGCCACCACCGCCCCACAGGGCGACGGTGATCGCATCGACGCCTTCAGGCACCGTGAACGTCGTTTGCCCCGGCGACGAGAAGTGTTTGGTGTGGCTGGCGGCGGCAGCTTGCGCCGGCGAGGGCAGAGCGGGCAGGAGAGCAAGGGCAGCGGCAGCAGCAATCAGCTGTGTCGTTGCCGCCCGGGAAATCTGTGTCACACGGACTCCTAAGAAGGAAAGTGAGCCGCCGCACCAGCACGGGAGCCGGGCGGTGGCGGTCTGGCCCATGGGTGGGACCTTGTCGGGACAAGCCCCCCACCGGCTGCTCCCGGCAGGCGCAGGAGCTAGAGAACTACTCTTGGCCAGCGCGGCGTCGACCGTGCTGGAGGATGAGGTGGTCGCCGAGGCAGTCAGGTGCTGCGGGTCAGGGCACCGGAGATGGCTGCGTCTGGGAACGGCTGCCCTAGCACCGAACAGGGAACCAACGCTTCCGTACGGGGAGTTACTTCAGGGCGGAGTCGACGGTGGCGCCGGCGCCGGAGGTCACGGACTGCGCGGCGGAGTTGGCGGTGTCCTTGAGGTTGGAGACCGGGCCCGGCTCGGGGGTGGGCGGCGGGGTGGAGCCACCGGGGGGCGGCTGCTCTTCGGAGGAGCCGCCATTGGCGTCGCACTGGTAGGTGTCGGTGACCTTGTGCTCCTTGGTGATCTTCCCCGGGGCAGGGGGAGACGATCGCGACCGGCAGCGGGCCCAGGCCATGACCGCGGCCGTGGCCGTCGGCCATCGCGGCGGACGCCTGGCCGAGGACCATGGCGGACGCGGCGGTGGCCACCAGGGCGGCGGCCAGACGGGTACGCGCAGCGAACATGAACTACTCCTGATGACGCGTAGTTTCGAGTTTGGGAAGAAGATGAGGCGTGGCCGGCGTGCTGGCTGGACGGCCGGGGCCTCGGCGGACTGCCGGAGCAACCAGCAGGAAGGAAACCCCGTCAGGGAGAAACCCGGCGATGAGCACCGTTTTTTACGGGCCTTCGACCGGACCGGTCAAATTGTCTGATGAGCAGGCCGAAAACGTTCCCAGACGCATGTGCGAGTCTCGTCGATATCAGCGATCACGGCCGAGGCGGGACCTGTATCCGGCTCGCTCGGCGTTACCTCAAACTCGTACGCGGCGCATCGGACGAGTGAACATCGCCGTCCGCAACTCCCGATTCCCGTGTGCGCCGAACTCATGTGTCCGTACGAGTGATGACTGTCTACCTAAATGGTCATCACACCGCTGCGGGGGACCTACCGCTTCCCCGACCCGCTTCCGGGGTTGACTTCCTGAGGGCGGGTGGTTCCGTCATCGCGGACGACTGCCGCCCGCACGGCGGTCCCGTGCCAGCCAGCCGATGCCCCGGAGGGGGGTACGCACGCACACCCGAGGCGCCGTCACCGGACGGCGGGGAACCGTTTCTGGAGCCCGACCGCACTCGCCCGCTGTTTCCCGTGCCGGAGCAGGTCCGGCTCATCCTTCGTCCAGCGCATCCTTCGAGAGCGGTGAGTACGTGAACGAGCCTGGGCAGCCCGGTCCTAGTCGGACGCGGCCGGGCCCGCGCCGCCCTCCACAGCTGGAGCCCCACCGACGCCACCGCGGTGTACGCCGCACTGCCACCGACCGGCGGGGCAGTACGGCCGTCGCAGCCCTGTGCTGCTACAAATGGGTTACCGCTTACCACCTGCCGCGTCCTACACACCCGACCTCAACCCCGTGGAAGGCATCTGGTCGGTCCTCCGCCGCATCAGCCAGGCCAACCCCGCCTACACCGACCCCGGCCACCTCATCCGCCGGCTACGACACGGCCTCCGCCAGATCCAATACCGCAGCGACGTCATCGACGGATGCCTCACCGCGACCCGGCTCAAACTGACGACACCACGCCTACAACCTCAGTAACGACTGCGCGGTGATTCCGCCATCGCCCGCCCCGCCCTGTGTTCCTTGGAAGGTGCGGCTCCAGCCGAGCCCACTCCGCGTCCGTAAGATCACCCCGCCCCCACACGGGACCGAACGATCCACCACCAGCCCCGTCACGCGACCCGTAGGACAGGCCCTAGAAATCCAGTGAAGATGTTGGGATTGGGCCCTTCGGCGGATGGGCGGGGTGGCCCCTTTCCCCTGTTCAGGGGCTGGTTGGTGTCAGGGTCCAGGTTCCGTTGCGGTGGTCGAGTCCGAGGTTGATCAGTCGGCGGAGGTTGAGGGCTGCGGCCCGGTGGTGGATCCAGCGTTCGCCGTTGATGGTGCCGCGGCAGGGCAGGCGGCGGTTGCCCCGGTTCACGAGCCAGGCGATGGTCCGTTCGACGGTGGGCCGCCAGCGGCGGTAGTCGGCCTGCCAGGCGGGGTCGGTGCCTTGCTGCCGTGCGGCTTCCTGCAGGTGGTGGTGCGGGCGCCAGGTGACGACGCGGCCGCCTTTGGCGGTGGTGCACCGTGACCTGAGCGGGCATCCGGTGCACTGCTTCGCGGTGAACCATGCCTTGCGTTGCTGGTGTTTGCCGCCTGGCGGCAGCAGGACGGTGGTGTGGCCGGCCGGGCAGGTCACGGTGCCGGCCGCCGCGTCGATGCGGAAGTCATCGAGGGTGAACCCGCCGGTGACGGCCTTCTTCAACGCGGCCGGTTTGATCAGCAGCCGGTGCCCGGCCTGGGTCAGAGCCGCGCGCAGGACGGCGGTGGAATAGGCGGAGTCGGCCAGGACGTCCAGGACCGGTGTCTCCTCGTTCAGCAGGTCCAGGGCGACTGCGGCTTCATGGTGCTCGGCCCCGGCGGCGGGCCGCAGCGTGATGGCGGTGATCAAGCCGGTCTCGGGCTCGACGGCGAGGTGAGCCTTGAAGCCGTCCTGATAGCGGGAGAGGGTCTTGTGGACGTGCCGGGCATCGGGGTCGACGGTGGAGACCATCCGGCCGTAGGCGGTGCGGCGGGCGATACGCCACCGTCCGTCGGTGCCGTCGGAGTCGTCAGCGGGTTCCACGTCCTGCCCGGCCACCAGGGCCAGGATCCCCACGGCATCGGCCGCCCTGGGGCCGAGGTTCTGCTCGGGAAGGCGGCCCAGTAACTGCAGGGCATCGGTGACGAGCGCGTCCACGAGCTGGGCGCGCGGGCCTCTTCATCGTTCCAGGCGATCCGGGGCTTGCCCGGATCGGTGTAGTCGTGCGCCCGGCAGTACTCGGCGGTGACCGTGTCGGCGCCGGGGACGTCGCGGATCACGCGGCTGATCGCGGCGATGAGCTGGGTCACGGTGTCCTGGGTGGCCACCGCGCCCTCGAGCACGGCCGAGTCCAACGCCCGCCGGTGCTTGCCCTTGATCACTCCGGTGGCGGCCACCACCTCGCGCACCGCGTCGAAGATCCGGTCCGGTTGCCGTGAGCGGGCCAGCCGGCGCCGGAAGTACGCCAGCAGGGACGGATCGAAGGCCCGGGTCACCCAAGTCTGGTCGGTGCAGGCCAGTCGCAGCCACTCGTCCTCGCCGATCTCCTCGCGCCGTACGGGCTCCCAGGCGGTGCCGTTGGGGCGATAGACGGCGTTGCCGAGGAAGAGCTCCCGCGGCACGCTCTCGACAGCTTCGCGGAGCGCGGGATCGGTCAGCGCTCCGGTGGCGGCGATCGTGTCGGCGAGTTCCCGGCGGTACCGGGCGCTGTCGGCGTTCATCGAGGTCCTCCTCGGTATTCGAGCTGATCAGCGATGGCCCGGGGTAGGCGCGTACAGCCTTGGTCACATCGGGCGGAACCTCGACGGGGGCGTAGACCAGCTTCTCGTAGTGCAGCCGCCCTCTCCTTTGATCGCGTTCCGGCTGATCAGTGTGGTGCGTTCGTGGCCCGGCCAGTAGATGGCGGTTTCCGACGCGCGTGTACGGAGTCTCTGTGTTCCACGAGCCGGGTGTTCGCTCTCCTCATTCCGGCCCAGTCGTGCCGTCGCTCGGACGTGTGCCGCTGTGCGGTGAGCCCGAGGCATACGGCGCAGGTCTCGGCAGGCCCTACGACGATCACGCCGGGTCCTGACCCGTGGGCCATGGCGACGACGGAGGTTCCTCCTCCTTTGGGCTGCAGCTGCCGCTGGTGGTGGCGGAGCTCTTCGGCGGACCGGGCGAGGCCCCTGGCGAAGCTGATCGCCGAGACGTAGCCGTCACCGGGGCCGAGCCCGAGCCGGTGCCGGGCCTCGCGCGCTGCGGCGAGGGCGTCGTCGCGGAACGGGTCCCCCACGGGCCGCCCGGCGGCGGCTGCCTCCACCTCGTAGGCGGCCGCGCTGATGAAGGCCCGCAGGCGGTTCGTGAGCGCCCGCACCTGGCTGGGCGCGGGCAGCCAGCGTTCGGTGGCAGTGGCCTCGCGGATCGCGTCCTCGATCAGCGCCATAGGGGTGGCGGGCGGCGGCTGCTGCGGCCTGAAGGTGATCCCGCCGGCGGTGTTACCGGTGCGGGTGAATGGAGGCATGGCGGCTCCTTGGAGGGATGCACATACGGCGGCCGGATCTGTGGCTCGTGCTCTTCAACCACCCTGCCGGGGGGCGGACTTAAGATTCAAGCGAATCTGCGCTGAATCCGCGCTAGCGTCAGAACTGGCAAATGCCACGGCGCCAACAGAGCTGCGGCGCAGGACACTTCCGGCACGTCCGGCGACCACATAGGCGCGCAGGAGGGGAACAGGGAGGTGCAAGACGCAAACATGCGGTGCCACACTCAGCCATGGAAGCAAGCGGCCACGGAAGGCGATGAGGGTGGGAGCACGGATCGGCCCGACGGCTCGACGGATCGAACTCGGTATCGAACTGCGTAGGCTGCGCAACGAAGCCCGGATGACACTCGAGCAGGCAGCCAAGGGGCTGGGATTCAGCGAGACCCAGCTTCAGCGCGTCGAGACCGGGAGCATCCCCCTCAAGCAAGCCGGGCACTTGCGGAATCTACTCAAGCGGTACGGCATCACGGACGAGGAGCACGTCACGACCCTCATCCAGTTGCACCGTGAGTCTGGAAGCCAGGAATGGACTTCCTTCGCCAGCACGGTGCACCCCACCGTAAGAACGTTCGTAGGCGTCGAATCCGTAGCATGCGCCATCAAGGCGTGGCATCCGACCCTCGTTCTGGGATTGCTCCAGACCGAGCGGTACGCAACCGCCGTCTTCGAGATGGAGAAGATGCACGACGAGTTCACGAGCGAGTACATTGAGCAGAGCGTTCGTCTGCGCATGCTGCGCAAGGAGCTATTGACTCGGCAGGCAGACCCAGTACAACTCTGGGCAATCCTGGGAGAAGCAGCGCTGCGTCACGTCGTCGGAGACACCGACGTGATGCACAAGCAGTACGCGGAGATCGCTGCACTGTCGGAGCTGGAAAACGTCACGGTTCAGATCCTGAGAACAAGCGAGATCGGCTACCGGTTCGGGAGCGACTTCACGGTCCTCGATCTGGGCGAAGCATTGCCTTCGGCAGTCCAGGTCGACGTGCCGTGGGGTGCTGTGTCCATGTCGGATAAGCCACGTGAGGTCGGGCGATTCTCGCGCAAGTTCGATGGCCTTCGCGCCTCGGCCATGCCACCCGAAAAGACTGCGGGGTTCCTGCAGCAGCTATCGAGAGAACTCACTGATGCCTAACATACGCACCACGTCGACACCTGCCTCCACTCAGGAGAGTGCGTGGGCCAAGTCCTCCTACAGCAACGCCGGTCAGAACTGCGTTGAGGTCACCGGCCTCACGGCGCGGTCCGCCCAGGTAGGAGTCCGCGACTCCAAGGACAAGAGCGTCCCGGCGCTCCACGTAATGCCGTGGGCCTGGGCCTCGTTCATCCACGAGGTCCAGTCCGGCCAGTTCGGTTGAACAGCCCGTAGGGCCGCGGTGTCCTCCCGCGCACCAGGAAGGGCACCGCGGCAAGGGGTTCAAACGCAACCGCCCCCTCACCTAACCTCTCCCTGTCCACACCCATCGTGATCGTCGCCGCACGGGAGAAGCCGCATGTTCTGGGACCCGCCGCCCACCATCGACCGCGAGCCCGCCACCGGCGCCGTCCTGCTGACCGGCATCCCCGGCAGCGGCAAGTCCACCGTGGCGGCGGCGTTGGCGGCCCGGTTCCAGAGGTCGGCTCATGTCGAGGTGGACGGACTGCAGGGGCTGATCGTCAGCGGAGGCCGGTGGCCGTCGATGACGCAGGACGCGGAGGCGGACCGGCAGATCTTCCTGCGGGCCCGCAACGCGTGCCTTCTGGCGGGCAGTTTCCTCGCGGCCGGTTTTCTGCCCGTTCTCGACGACGTCGTGGTCCGCCGCGCCCACCTCGACTTCTATCGCACCACCCTGACGGCCGGGCCGCTGCACGTCGTCGTCCTTGCCCCCGGCCCGGCCGTGGCCTGGCAGCGCAATCTCGCCAGGGAGAAGGCGCTGACCACGGACTGGTCCCCGCTGGACGAGGCGATGCACTCGGAGCTCGCGCACCAGGGGATCTGGATCGACAACGCGAAGCAGTCGGTCGAGGAGACGGTCGAGGAGATTCTGTCCGCGACCGGACTGACGCACCTCGCGAGCGCGAGCCCAAGCAAAAGCGCAACCGCAACCGCAACGAGCCTCAGTCCTCGGCCACCAGCACCGGCGTCGTCCGAGTGAGCACCTCGCCCCGGAAGAACGCCGGGCTGCGGCGGCGCATCAGTTCCATGAGCACCGCTCCGGCAAGCAGCAGACCCACCCCGATGACGAAGACGGAGCCGACGCCGAACACCGAACTGCCGCTGCCGTACTCCGGGTCCCACATGTCGTAGAGGGTCTTGCAGAAGACGGCCGCCAGCAGCAGGCCGCCTATTACCGGGAAGACGCCCTTGAAACATGCGTCGCGCAGGGACCTGCGCAGCTCGCCGCGGAAGAACCAGGCGCACGCGAACGCCGTGATGGAGTAGTAGAAGCAGATCATCAGGCCCAGCGCGTAGACCGTGTCGATCAGTACGTTCTCGCTGACGAAACTCATCACCGCGTAAAAGACGCCCGTGGCCACCCCGGCCGCGATCGTCGCCCGTCCGGGCGAGCGGAAGCGCGGGTGGATGCGCGCGAACGACGGTGGCAGCGCCTGGTACGTGCTCATCGCCAGTACCGTCCGCGCCACCGGCAGGAACGTGGTCTGCAGGCTCGCGGCGGCCGAGGCGAGGACGGCGACGAAGAGCAGGACGCCGAGGGCGGTGCCCATGACGGGTCCGGCGAGGGCGGCGAAGACGTTGCCGGCGGTTTCGGGGTTGCCGAGACCGGTGCCCTTGTCGCCGACGCCGGAGAACATCTGGGCGGCGACGGCGGTCAGCAGGTAGGAGCCGACGAGTACGACCATGGCCACCAGGGCGGCCCGGCCGGGGGTCTTGGCGCTGCCCTCGGTCTCCTCGTTGACCGTCAGGCACACGTCCCAGCCCCAGTACATGAAGATCGACAACGACAGCCCGGCCGTGAAGGCGCTGAAGGACTGCACCCCGAAGGGGTTCATCCAGCTCCAGGAGAAGTCGAGGGAGCCGGAGAGCTCGCCGGATCCGGCCTTGCCGATGGCCATCGCGATGAACACCGCGAGCACGGCCAGTTGCAGGCCGACGAGGGCGTACTGCACCCCCTTCGTGGCGGTCATGCCGCGATAGCTGACGGCGGTGGCCACGGCGATGAAGGCCAGGCAGGTCAGGACATGGACGAGCCGGTCGTCGTCCAGGGCGGCGATCGAGTCAGTGCCGGTGAGTTCACCCAGCAGCAGATAGAAGAAGGAGGTCGCGACGCCCGCGAGGTTGGACAGCACGATGATCGTGGCGATGACCAGGCCCCAGCCGCACATCCAGCCGATCCGGGGCCCGAAGGCCCGTACCGTCCAGGTGAAGGACGTCCCGCAGTCGGGGACGGCGCTGTTCAGCTCGCGGTAGGCGAAGGCGACCAGCAGCATCGGGAGGAAGCCCGCGAGGAAGACGGCGGGCATGTGCACCCCCACCTGGCCGGCCGTCGGGCCGAGGGTGGAGGTCAGGCAGTAGACGGGCGCGACGGTGGAGATCCCGATGACGGCGCTGCCCAGCAGCCCGACGGAATTGCCGCTGAGGCCCTTGGCGCGTACTTCTCTGCCGTCGCTGCCCGCGACGTTCATTACCGTGTCTCCGGCCTGTGGCCGCGGATGTACCTGAACCATGGCGAGGACGTTAAACGCTGCTGTTTCCGCATCCGGAGGTTTAGCTTCCGAGCATCGGACCTTGAATTGTCCAAGCTACGAGGCCTATTGACCTTGCAAGCGAAGACAGTGCCCCCCTTACGGACGGTAACACCCAGGAGTAACCCGTCCCACCGCCCCTGCGGGAACCGCAGCGCCGCCCCTTTTGTGCCGGTTCAAAAATTTCCCGTCGCCACCGTCCCGGTGTCCCGCCCCGACCGCAGCACCCGCCCCGGCACCGCCCCCGTGATCACATCGTGCCGGACCGTCTCCACACCGTTCACGCGCACGCTCACCACGCCCAACGCCCGTGAGTCCAGGCGCGGTCCGTCCCCCGGCAGGTCGTGCACCAAGGTCGCCGGCCCCGCGTCGATCCGCTCCGGATCGAAGAGCACCAGGTCCGCGCACCACCCCGCGGCGATCCGGCCCCTGTCCCGCAGGCCGAACAGCCGCGCCGGGTCGTCGGTCAGCATCCGCACTGCCCGCTCCAGGGACACCAGCCGCCGCCCCCGCAGGCAGTCCCCGATGAAGCGCGTCGTGTAGGGCGCCCCGCACATCCGGTCCAGGTGGGCGCCTGCGTCCGAGCCGCCGAGCAGGATGTCCTCGTGGTCCCAGGTCTGCCGGCGCAGCTCCCAGCTCGCGGGGTCGTTGTCGGTGGGCATCGGCCACAGGACCGTCCGCAGCTCGTCGGCGGCGCAGATGTCGATCAGGGTGGCGAAGGGGTCGGTGCCGCGCTCGGCGGCGATGTCGCGGACGACGCGGCCGGTGAGGCCGTCGTTCTCCTTGGCGTAGGTGTCGCCGATGACGTACCGGCCGAAGTCGGTCAGCCGGCGGAAGCCGCCCGCCTCGGGGCTCGCCGCGCCGCGCAGCATCGCGGCCTGTACCGCCGGGTCGCGCAGGCGGGCGATGCGCTCGGGCACCGGCAGCGCGAGGAGCGGCCCCCAGCCCGGGAGGAGGTTGAGGGCACAGTAGGTGCCCAGGGACATGTTCATGGGCGTGAGGATGGGCATGGTCAGGGCGACGATCCGGCCGCCCGCCGCGCGGGCGCGCTCGCTCGCGGCGAGCTGGTGCGGCACGCGCCCGGGGGCGGCGGACTCGATGGTGAGGACGTTCCAGTTCAGGGGCCGCCCGGCGGCGGCCGTCAGCGCCACCAGGAGGTCGGCCTCCTCCTGCGTGAAGCGGTCCAGGCACCCGGCCACGATGGCCTCCAGCTGGGTGCCCTCGTGCTCGCCGACGGCGCGGGCGAGGGCGAGGAGCTCGCCGGGGCGGGCGTGGCGGGAGGCGACGGGGTTGCCGTCGCCGTCGGAGTGGGTCGCGGAACGGGTGGTGGACAGGCCCCAGGCGCCGGCGTCCATGGCGTCGTGGAGGAGGGTGAGCATCCGCCGCAGGCGGTCGTCGTCGGGCGTGCCGCCGACGGCGTCCGGCCCCATCGCGTAGCGGCGCAGGGCGCAGTGGCCGACCATGAAGCCGGCGTTGACGGCGGTGCGCCCGTCCAGCGCGTCGAGGTAGTCGCCGAACGACGACCAGGTCCAGGGCGCGCCCTCCTCCAGGGCGGTGAGGGACATGCCCTCGACCTTGCTCATCATCCGGCGCGTGTAGTCGGCGTCGGCCGGCCGGCCGGGGTGGAGGGGGGCGAGGGAGAAGCCGCAGTTGCCGCCGACGACGGTGGTGACGCCGTGGCTCATGGAGGGTGCGGCGTAGGGGTCCCAGAAGAGCTGGGCGTCGTAGTGGGTGTGCGGGTCGACGAAGCCGGGGGCGAGGACGAGTCCGTGCGCGTCCTCCTCGGTGCGGGCCCGTGCGCCCACCCGTCCGCCCGCCTTCACCGTGGCCGGGCCGCGGTCGATCACCGCGATCCGCCCGTCCCGTATGCCGACGTCGGCGACGTAGGAGGGTGCTCCGGTGCCGTCGACGACGGTGGCGCGGCGGATGAGGTGGTCCAACACGGGTGGGGTCCTCTCACTCGACGTTCCGGCGGTACGGGCGTACGGGCGTACGGGCGTACGGCGAGCAGGGGCCGGGGCGGCGGCCCGGGAGGCGCCGCCCCGGCGTGTGAGGGCGCCGGCTCAGGCTCCGGCGGCGGCTGCCCGGCGGTAGCGCGTGGTGCGGTGGACCGGGTCCGTGTCGATCTTCGGGATGACGTGCTCGCCGATCAGCCGGATCGTCCGCAGGGTGTCGTCGCGGGGCATGCCGACCGGCAGCCCGAAGGAGAGCTGGTCGGCGCCCGCCTGCTCCCAGCGCTTGCACTGCCGGAAGACCTCGTCCGGATCGCCGCAGATCATCAGCTCCTCGGCGATGAGCAGCTCGATGAGCTCCTCGGTGTACTCGGGCAGCAGCTCGGGCCACTCGGGGATGCCGTCGGGGCGCGGGAAGGTGTCGTGGTAGCGGAAGAGCAGCGACTGCAGGTAGTGGAGGCCACCGTTGACGGCGACCTCGACGGCCTTCTGGTGCGTCTCGGCGCAGATGGCGGTGGAGGTGACCATCACGTTGTCGTTGACGAAGTCGCCGACGGCCCGGGCCTCCGCGATGGCGGTCTTGTACGAGTCGACGACCCACTCCATGTCGGAGACCTTCTGCACGCTGAAGCCGAGGACGCCCAGCCCCTTGCGGGCCGCCATCGCGTACGAGGAGGGCGACCCGGCGGCGTACCACATGGCGGGGTGGGAGGGTCCGTACGGCTTGGGCAGGATCCTGCGCGGCGGCAGCGACCAGTGCTTGCCCGCGAAGCCCCCGTACTCCTCCTGGCGCCACATCTTCGGGAACTCGGCGATCGTCTCTTCCCAGATCTCCTTCGTGGCGTCCATGTCGGTGACGCCCGGCAGGAAGCCGAGGATCTCGTGGCTGCCCGCGCCCCGGCCGGTGCCGAACTCGAAGCGCCCGCCGGAGAGGTGGTCGAGCATGGCGGCCTTCTCGGCCACCTTGACGGGGTGGTTGACCTGGGGCAGCGGGTTGAAGATGCCGGAGCCGAGGTGGATGCGCTCGGTGGCGTGAGCGAGGTAGCCGAGGAAGACGTCGTTGGCGGACAGGTGCGAGTACTCGTCCAGGAAGTGGTGCTCGGAGGCCCAGGCGTACTTGAAGCCGGAGCGGTCGGCCTGGATGACGTATTCGGTCTCCTCCATCAGCGCGTGGTGCTCGGCCAGGGGGTCGGTGCGCGAGCGGCTCGCCGGTACATAGCCCTGCACGAAGATCCCGAATTCCACGGAGGTCACCGCCCGTCTTCCAAGGTATCTGACGGATCGTCAGACGAAGTTGAAGCGACTCTGGCACCGCCTCCGGGGAGCGTCAAGCGCCCCGGCCCGCTCACTGTGGCGCAAGGCCCGGCCACTCGCCGGGGGCAACCCCTGCCACTCGCCGGGGCAATACCCCGCCGCTCGCCGGGGCAATGCCCCGCCCCGCTCACTGGGGCAGCGCGGGGCCCGCCAGCCAGCCGCCGTCCACGACGATCGGCTGCCCGGTGACGTACGAGGAGTCGTCGCAGGAGAGGAACAGCGCCACCCTCGCCATCTCCTCCGGCCGCCCGACCCGCCCCAGAGGTACGCACTTCCCGAAGTACGCGTCCATCTCCTGCCGGGGCACCTTCCCGCCGGGGTTGGCCATGGGGGTGTCCACGCCACCGGGGCACAGGGCGTTCACGCGGATGCCCCGGCCGGCCAGCTCCAGCGCCGCCACCCGGGTCATGGCCACGATCGCACCCTTGGTCGCCGCGTACGCGGCGAGGGAAGGCAGGCCAGAAAGGGCGGCGTACGAGGCGGTGTTGACGATCGTTCCACCGCCGGACGCGGCCAGTTCGGGTGCCGCCGCCCGCATGCCCAGGAAGGTGCCCGTCTGGTTGACCCGCACCACCTCCTCGTACTCGGCGAGCGAAGTGTCCACGAGGCCGTTGCGGGGCGCGATTCCGGCGTTATTGATGAGCCCGTCGAGTTTGCCGAAGGCCCTCTTGGTGAAGGCGACAGCCTCGTCCCAGCCGGCCTCCTCGCCCACGTCCAGATGGATGTAGCGCGCCGCGCTCTCCCCGAGCTCCTTGGCGAGGGCCTCCCCCGGCGCGTCCAGTACGTCGGCCAGCACGACCCGGGCGCCCTCGGCGACGAAGAGCCGTGCCTCCTGTTCGCCCTGGCCGCGGGCCGCGCCCGTGATGAGTACGACGCGGCCGTCCAGCTTGCCCATGTCCCCTCCTCCTTGCCTGCCGTCACGTCCGTGCGTCGCGCTGCCGGTCGGGCTACGCGTTGAGCCCTGGCGCCACCTCGGCGGCGAACGCGGCCATCTGGTCGAGAAGTTCGCCGGCGTCCCGGCAGCGGAAGCGCACCTGTATCTGGTCGACGCCCATGTCGCGGTAGGCCCGCAGTGACGCGGCGAGCGCGTCCGCCTCACCCGTCAGCGTCCGAGGTCCGGTGTCCCAGCCCGGCCGCCCGACGTACAGCGCCCCGGTGATGGCGCCCACCGCGAACGGCCCTGACCGCCCGGCCTCCTCGCGCAGCCGCCGCAGTTCCGCGATCCGCCGCGGAAGACGGTCGCGGGGGTCGCCCTGGGAGAGCCAGCCGTCGCCGCGCTGCGCGGCCCGGCGCAGCGCGGCGGGCGAGGAGCCGCCCACCCACAGGGGCGGGCGGGGGCTGCGTACGGGACGGGGGGCCTGGCCGAGATCGCCGAAGGCGAACCGCTCGCCCCGGAACTCGGGGTACTCCAGCGGCCCGAGTGCCGCCTTCAGGGCGTCGACCGTCTCGTCCAGGACCGCGCCGCGCCGTGCGAAGTCCACGCCCAGGGCCTCGAACTCCTCCCGCACGTGCCCGGCGCCGATCCCGAGGACCAGGCGGCCGCCCGCGAGCCGGTCCACCGTCGCGTACTGCTTCGCCGTGAGCAGGGGGTGCCGCAGTGCGGCCACGGCCACGTGGCTGAGCAGCAGGACGCGTTCGGTGACGGCGGCGAGGTGGGCGAGCGTGGCCACGGGGTCGTACCAGACGGTGCCCATGGCGGCCGCCAGCCGTCTCGGCACGGCCACGTGGTCGCAGGTGGCGACGTAGGCGAAGCCCAGCCGGTCGGCGGCCCTGGCCACCCGGCGCAGTTCCGCGGGGCCGGCCGCGGCCTCCCAGGGCTCGGCGTAGAGGGCGCTCTGCGACTGGACGGGCAGCTGGAGCCCGTACGACAGCCTGCCCTCGGGCAGGACCCGCAGGCCGTGCGGCGCCCCCGTCTCAGGCACCGGGCCACAGGCCGTCGGAGGTGAGGCCGAGCAGTTCGATGGCGTTGCCGCGCACGACGCGCTCCACGGTCTGCGGGGCGAGGTGGGCCATCTGCTCCTCGGCGACCTGCCGGGACCTGGGCCAGGTGGAGTCGGAGTGCGGGTAGTCGGTCTCGTAGAGCACGTTCCGGGCACCGATGGCGTCGAGGTTGCGCAGGCCGAAGGCGTCGTCGAAGAAGCAGCCGTACACATGCCGGGCGAAGAGCTCGGAGGGCGGGCTGAGCACCTTGCCGGCGACACCGCCCCAGCCGCGGTTCTCCTGCCACACCACGTCCGCCCGTTCCAGAATGTACGGAATCCAGCCGATCTGGCCCTCCGCGTACATGATGCGCAGGCGCGGGAAGCGGTCGAACTTGCCCGACATCAGCCAGTCGGCCAGTGAGAAACAGCAGTTGGCGAAGGTCAGCGTGGAGCCGACGGCGGGAGGCGCGTCCGCCGAGGTGGAGGGCATCCGGGACGAGGAGCCGATGTGCATGGCGACGACGGTCCCCGTCTCGTCGCAGGCGCGCAGGAAGGGGTCCCAGTCGTCGCTGTGGATGGAGGGCAGGCCGAGATGGGGCGGTATCTCGGAGAAGCACACGGCCGGTACGCCCCGTGCGGCGTTGCGGCGGACCTCGTCGGCGGCCAGACCGGCGTCCCACAGCGGGACGATCGCCAGCGGGATCAGCCGGCCGTGCGCGTCCGGTCCGCACCACTCCTCGGCCATCCAGTCGTTGTAGGCGCGCACGCACAGCAGGGCCAGTTCGCGGTCGGACGCCTCGGCGAAGGTCTGGCCGCAGAAGCGCGGGAAGGTCGGGAAGCAGAGCGCGGATTGGACGTGGTTGAGGTCCATGTCGGCCAATCGCTCGGCCACGCTGTACGAACCCGGCCGCATCTGTTCGTAGGTGATTCCTTCGAGCCGGATCTCGTCCCTGGAGTATCCGACGGCTGTATCCAGCCGCGTGAGAGGACGGAACAAATCCTCATAGACCCACCAGTCCGCCACCGGGCCGTCGTCCCCGGGGGCGCCCATGACGGGCGTGAAGCGCCCGCCCGTAAAGGTCATGTCCTTGACCGGAGCTCTTACGATCCGCGGTCCGGTGTCATGGAATTTCGCCGGAAGCCGGTTCCGCCAGACGTCGGAGGGCTCGACCGTATGGTCGTCCACCGAGATTATCTTGGGGAAGCTCGCCATGGCGAACACGGTAGCGCCGATCTGACATACCGTCAGCAGTGGGCCGTAGCGCTCCCCGCACGGCCGCCCGGAGAGGGCCGGACCCCTGCTGACGCAGAGGGCCTGAACAAGGCAGACTGGCCGGTGCGACCGAGCAGGACAGGCAGGGGGTCACGATGGCCGGCGACACAGGGCACGGACAGCAGCTGCGGTTCACCGTGCTCGGGCCCGTCCGCGCCTGGCGCGGAGACGAACCGCTCCACACCGGATCGCCCCAGCAGCGGGCTCTGCTCGCCGCCCTGCTGCTGCGCGGCGGGCGCACCGCCACCGCGCCCGAGCTGGTCGACGCCCTCTGGGGCGAGGAGCCACCGCACGCGGCCCTCGCCGCGCTGCGCACGTACGCGAGCCGGCTGCGCAAGGCCTTCGGGCCCGACGCCGACGCCCTGGTCAGCGAGGCGGGCGGCTACGCGATCCGGGTCGGGTTCGGCGGACTCGACATCGACACCGCGGAGCGGCTGGCCGCCGAGGCCGACAAGGCCCGCGGCGCCGGCGACCGCTGCCGCGCACGCGACCTGACGAACGAGGCCCTGGCCCTGTGGGACGGCGAGCCGCTGGCAGGCCTGTCCGGCCCGTACGCCGACACCCAGCGCGCCCGCCTGGAGGAGTGGCGCCTGTCCCTCCTGGAGACCCGGCTCGACCTCGACCTGGAGGTCGGCTGCCACGCGGAGGCCGTCTCCGAGCTCACCGCGCTGACCGCCGCGCACCCGCTGCGCGAGCGGCTCCGCGAGCTGCTGATGCTCGCCCTCTACCGCAGCGGCCGCCAGGCCGAGGCCCTCGCCGTCTACGCCGACACCCGGCGGTTGCTCGCGGACGAGCTGGGCGTCGACCCCTGCCCCGAGCTCGCCGAGCTCCAGCAGCGCATCCTGAACGCGGACACCGAGCTCAACGTCCACTTCTCCACCGCCGACCGCCCCCTCGCCGGTCCCACGTTCGTCCGGCCCGCGCAGCTGCCGGCGACCGTCTCCGACTTCACCGGCCGGGCCGCCTTCGTCGACGAGCTCAGCGACCAGCTCGCCACGGCCGAGGGCCGGGTCATGGCGGTCTCCGCCGTCGCCGGCATCGGCGGCGTCGGCAAGACCACCCTCGCGGTGCACGTCGCCCACGCCGCCCGGCACCACTTCCCCGACGGCCAGCTCTATGTCGACCTGCAGGGCGCCGGCCCCGTGGTCGCCGAGCCGGAGGCCGTGCTGGGGGCGTTCCTCAGGGCCCTCGGCGTACCGGATTCCGCGATTCCGGACGGAGTGGAGGAGCGCGCCGCGCTCTTCCGCTCCACGCTCGACGGCCGCCGCGTCCTGGCCCTGCTGGACAACGCCCGCGATGCCGCCCAGGTCCGCCCGCTGCTGCCCGGCAACGAGGGCTGCGCCGCCCTCGTCACCAGCCGCGCCCGCATGGTCGACCTCGCCGGCGCGCACCTCGTCGACCTCGACGTGATGAGCCCGGAGGAAGCGCTCGTCCTGTTCACCCGCATCGTCGGCACGGAACGGGTCGGTGCCGAGCGCGACGCCGCCATGGACGTCGTCGCCGCCTGCGGCTTCCTGCCGCTCGCCATCCGCATCGCCGCCTCCCGGCTGGCCGCCCGGCGCACCTGGACCGTCTCCGTCCTGGCCCGCAAGCTCGGCGACGAGCGCCGCCGCCTGGACGAGCTCCGCGCCGGCGACCTCGCCGTCAAGGCCACCTTCGAGCTCGGCTACGGCCAGCTGGAGCCCGGCCAGGCCCGCGCCTTCCGCCTCCTGGGCCTCGCCGACGGCCCCGACATCTCGCTGGCCGCCGCGGCCGCCGTGCTGGACCTGGACGTCGACGTCACCGAGGAGCTGCTGGAGTCGCTGGTCGACACCTCTCTGCTGGAATCCGCCGCACCGGGCCGGTACCGATACCACGACCTCGTACGCCTCTACGCCCGTTCCTGCGCCGAACGCGACGAGCAGCCGCCCGCCGAGCGGACCGCCGCGATGTCCCGGCTGCTGGACTTCTACCTGGCCACGGCCGCGGGCGTCTACGTCATGGGACGGCCCGGCGACCAGCTCCTCGCCCACCTGACGCCCACCACCCACCCGGGGCTGGACTTCACCGACCGCACCGCCGCCGGCGACTGGCTGTTCGCGGAGGCCGGCTGCCTGCTGGCGTGCGTGCGCCAGCACGCCGACGCCACCGGTGACACCCTGCGGCGCGCCACCGACCTGCTGCTCGCCGCCAAGGACCTGGCGGAGTCGGGCGCCGACTCACGGCAGTACGAACAGGCCGCCGCGGCCCTGCTGCGCGCCTCCCAGGCCGCCGGCGACCCCCGGGCGGAGGGACGCGTGCGGACCGTGCTGACGCATGTGCACAACTGCGCGGGCCGCTTCGACCAGGCCGACGAGCAGGCACGGCACGCCGTGATCCTCGGTCGCAAGTACGGGGACCCGATCCCGTGCTGCTACGCCTCCAACAGCCGTGGCATCACCGCCATGTACCAGCGCCGCCACGAGGACGCCGAGGCGTACATCGGCCAGGCGCTCGCCGCGTTCCGCGCCGACGGCAACCGCCCCGGTGAGGCCAGCGCGCTCTGCAACCTCTCCCGCGCGCACCAGGCCACCGGGCGGGTCCAGTCGGCCGTGCACCTCGCCGAGCAGGCGATCGTCATCTACCGCGAGGCCAACGTCTCCTGGCGGCTGGCCAACGCCCTGTACGCGTACGCGGTCGCCCTCACCCACGCCGGGCGCCACGAGGAGGCCATGGCGAGGCTGGTGGAGGCCCTGCCGGTCTTCCGGGACAACAGGCAGCGGCTGTGGGAGGGAATGACGCTCTTCCGCATGGCGGAGCTGTACCTGGCCACCCGCCAGCCCGCCAAGGCCGCGGCCTACGCCGAGCAGGCACTGGCCCTGCTGCGGGGCATCGGCGGGGAGTGGCGGCGGGCCAACATCCTGACCGTCCTGGGCCGTTCCCTGGAGGCGTTCGGGCAGTCGGGGCGCGCGCACGCCTGCTGGACCGAGGCACTGGCCATCTTCGATCAGCTGGACGCGTCCGAAGCAGCCGAGGTACGAGGGCTGCTGGCGCCGGCCGCTGCCGCATAAAGGCGCCCGGGAAACCCTGCCACGTGCCCGTTCATCGATCGTTTATCGCGACACGCCATTCTAAGGAATGTCGATCCGTCGCGTCGGGGGGCAGTCGGGTCGTAGGTGAGGCCTCACCTCTAGGGTGAACAGCCCTAATGTGCCCGTCCGGCGGTCCTCGGGGGAGTCGCCGGGCGGGCTCTGCACTCCCCATCAGCCCGGAACGACTCGCACTGACCATCGGAGACTGACGCCATGAGCGATGACACGAAGCTCAAGCCACCCGCAGCGGACACCCCACAGGACGACCACATGACGGACGACCCGCTCGTCGGGGCCAAGGTGGCCGGGGCGAAGGCGGCCGGGGCGAAGCCGGGGGATGCGCCGCTCACACCGCAGGACGACCACATGACGGACAACCCGGCGTTCGTGATGAAGGACGATCACATGACGGACAACCCGGCCTTCGTCCTGAAGGACGACCACATGACGGACGTTCCGGCGTTCGCGATGAAGGACGACCACATGACGACGGACAAGCCGATCTGACAGACCTGGTTCGCGTGCCGGGGAGCTTCCGCCAGACATCGGCCGGAAGCTCCCGGACACACCGGACCGCCCGGGGGGGGAACGGGGGAACGGGGGACCCCCGGGGGAAACAGCGACCCCAGCGGGAAAGCCGGCGGGTAGTGCTACGGGGGGTAGCAACGGGGGCCCGTCGGAATACGGAGGACACGGCCCTACGGGGGCACCAGACACCCGGGGGGATGGGCACTGTTCGCCGAAGGGGGCTCGCAAGGGGTATCGACAGGGGCCGGCGTCGACGGCGCGGAGGGGGAGCCGTCGGGGCCGGCCCTTGCGGCTGCCCGGACGTTTTCGGCCGAACGCCTTACGCCGCCTTCACCCACCGGTACGTTCACTGACAAAGCACCACGACCGACCCGCGCACCACAACCCCCGAGCAGAGGAGCCGAAATGAATCTCAGAATGACGGACCACGCCACGGCGCGCAGCAGGAAGGCACTCGTCGTACTCGGTGTCGCCGCGGCCGCGGCGGTCCTCGGTGTGGTGCCGGCAGCAGCCGACGATCACGCCCGCGTCGCCGCGGCGCCGGCGGCCCACGGCGTGGCGCCGGCACCGGCCGATGACCACTCCACCACCGTGCAGTCCCTGTACGCCCCCACGGCGGCCGCAAAGATATTCGACGACCACTCCACCGGCGTCCTCGACCAGCTGAACGGCGGCGCCGACGATCACAGCACCGGTGCCACCACGGTCCTGCGTCTGCGCTGACCGGCGGCCGGCGGCGGGGCATGCCGCCCCACCGCCCACCGCCCGCGGGGCCGCGGCCGGCCAGGACCGGCGGCCGCGGCCCCGCCCACCGCGCTACTCCGCGGCACGCTCCCGCAGCAACCCCTTGCGCACCTTCCCCGAGGCGTTGCGCGGCAGCTCCTCCACGAACTCCACCTCGCGCGGCACCTTGTAGTTGGCCATCTCCCGGCGCGCCCAGGCGATCACTGCCTCCGCCGTGGCCCCGGCCCCCTCTTCCCCTCCCGTGCGGCGCACCACGAACGCCTTGCCGACCTCGCCGAGCCGGGCATCCGGCACGCCTACTACGGCGACCTCCGCGATGGCCGGGTGCCGGGCCAGGACCTGCTCTATCTCGGCGGGGCAGGCGTTGAAACCGCCCACGATGAACATGTCCTTCACGCGGTCGGTCACCCGCAGATTGCCCTCGGCGTCCAGGACGCCGATGTCGCCCGTGTGCAGCCACCCCCCGGCGTCCAGCACCCGCGCCGTGCCCTGCGGGTCCTCGAAGTAGCCGGACATCACCTGGTAACCGCGCACCAGGATCTCGCCGGGCTCGCCCGGAGCCAGCGCGGCCCCGTCGGCGCCGGTCACCTTGACCTCGGTGTCCGGGATGGCCCGGCCCGAGGTCCCTGCGACGACGTCCGCCGGGTCTCCGCGCCGGCACATCGTGACCAGCCCGGTGGCCTCGCTCATGCCGTACGCGGTCAGCACGGTGGCGATCCCCAGCTCGCCCCGCAGCCGGTCGATCAGCTGCCGGGGCACGACCGCCGCCCCTGTCACGACCACCCGCAGCGACGAGAGGTCGTGCGCCGCCCGGGCCGGGTGGTCCAGGAGCGACTGAAGGAGGGTGGGCGGGCCGGGCAGTACGGAGATGCGCTCGGCCGCGATCCTGGCCGGCACGGCCTCCGGGGTGAAGACGGGCTGCGGGACCATGGTCGCGCCCCGCATCAGACAGGCGATGACGCCCGCCTTGTAGCCGAAGATGTGGAAGAACGGGTTCACGATCAGATAGCGGTCTCCTTCCCGCAGTCCGGCCAGCTCGCTCCAGACGCCGAAAGCGCGCAGCGTCTGGGCGTGGGTGATGACGACGCCCTTGGGCTCGCCCGTGGTGCCCGAGGTGAAGAGGATGTCCGAGGCGGCCCCGGGATCCACGGCCTCGGCACGGGCCCTCACGGCTTGGGCGAGCACGGCGTCCCCGGCGGTGAGGAACTCCTTCCACGTGCGGAGGTCGCCGGGTGCGTCGTCCGCCAGGACGACGACGTCCCGCAGGTGCGGCAGCCCGGGCAGCGGCCCCGCCCCTCCAGCGGCGCCGCGGGGGTGCGGCTCCCCCGCGGCACTGCGCAGCGCCGCCACGTAGGAGGTGCCGAGGAAGGTGCCGGTGACGAAGAGCAGCCGGGCCCGTGTGCGCTCCAGCACCCGGACCGCCTCTGCTCCCTTGAAGCGGGTGTTCACCGGGACGAGCACGGCACCGGCGGTGACTGCGCCCAGGGCGGAGACGATCCAGTCCAGGGTATTCGGGGCCCAGACGGCCACCCGGTCGCCGGCCCCGGCTCCGGCGGCGACGCACGCGGCCGCGGCCCGCTCGACCCTCTCCCCGAGTTGCCGGTACGTGATCCGGGTCCGCCCGTCGACCACGGCCTCGCGATCCGCGTACCGCTCGGCCGCCGTGCGGACGAGCGCGGGTATCGAGCCGAACTCCAGGTCGCCGCGCATCGCACGCCCTCCTTCACCCCGGGCCGGCCCCGCACCCGGCACGCCAGCTGACGTAGCGTCAGATTAGCGATAGCCTTCCGCGCTGTCAGCACCGACAGCACGGAGGTGGCGATGACGGCAACGCTCAAGGACACCACTGCGATCGTCGGCATTGGCCAGACCCCCTTCGCCCGACAACTCCCCGAATCCGAAAAAACGTTGGCCTGTCACGCCGTCCTCGCCGCTCTGGACGACGCGGGCATCTCCCCCTCCCAAGTCGACGCGTTCGCCTCCTACACCATGGAGACCACCGACGAGGTCGAGATCGCCAAGGCCATAGGCGCGGGCGACGTGACCTTCTTCTCCCGAGTCGGCTACGGCGGAGGCGGCTCCTGCGCGACCGTCGCCCACCTCGCCGCCGCCCTCACCACCGGACAGGCGACCGTCGGCGTCGCCTGGCGCTCACGCAAACGCGGCTCCGGCCCGCGCCCGTGGGCCGACACCCGCGCACAGCTGCCCACCCCCGGCCAGTGGACGCGGCCCTACGGGCTACTGCGCCCTGCCGACGAGATAGCCCTGCTGGCCCGCCGGTATATGCACGAGTACGGCGCGACCCGCGACCACTTCTTCAACGTCGCCCTCGCCTGCCGCAACCGCGCCAACCAGAACCCCGCCGCGATGATGTACGAGCGTCCCCTGACGCGGGAGATGTATATGACCTCCCGCTGGATCAGCGAGCCGCTCTGCCTCTTCGACAACTGCCTGGAGACGGACGGGGCGCTGGCATGCGTCGTGGTCACCGCGGAACGCGCCCGCGACTGCCGCCGCCCCCCGGTCTATGTGCACTCCACGGCCCAGGGACTGCCGCCCCAGCACCACGGCATGGTCAACTACTGGACGCACGACCCGCTGGCCGGCCCCTCCTGGACCGCGGCCCGGCAGCTGTGGAAGACGGCCGACTTCGGCCCGGCGGACGTCGACGTCGCCCAGATCTACGACGCCTTCACGCCGCTGATCCCGCTCTCCCTCGAGGGCTATGGCTTCTGCGGACGCGGTGAGGGCGCGGCCTTCTCCGAAGGCGGCGCGCTCGAACTCGGCGGCCGGCTCCCGGTGAACACCGGCGGCGGTGGTCTCAGTGAGGCTTACGTCCATGGCTTCAACCTCATCAACGAGGGTGTCCGGCAACTCCGCGGCACCTCCACCTCGCAGGTGCCCGGCGCCTCGACCTGCCTGGTCACGGCGGGCGAGGGCGTCCCCACATCGGCACTGCTGCTGAGGAGTTGAGTGCTCATGCCCTCCATGATGAGGGGCACCACTGACAATGGGCTTCTGCTGCCCGTCCCGGACGAGGACGGGCAGCCCTTCTGGGACTTCGCCGCCCGTGGTGAGCTGCGGGTTCAGGCCTGCGCCGACTGCCACCGGCTCCGCTTCCCGCCCCGGCCCTGCTGCCCTTACTGCCGGTCCTTCACCGACGAGTGGCGCCGGATGTCCGGGCGCGGCCACATCTGGTCGTACGTACTGCCCCACCCGCCCCTGCTGCCCGGCTATGCGGAACAGGCCCCGTACAACGTCATCGTCGTCGAGCTCGCCGACGCCCCGGGCATCCGCCTCGTCGGCAATCTCGTCGCCCAACCCGCTGCCGCGCTCGGCTCCGCCGACCCGGCCGGACTGCGGATCGGCGCACCCGTCACGGTCGCCTTCGCCGAGGTCGCGCCGGGCGTCACCGTGCCCCGCTGGCTGCTGGAGCGTTCATGACCCTGCACACGGAACGGCGCCCGGACGGCGTCGCGCTCGTGATCCTCAACCGGCCCGAGCGGCACAATGCCATCGACCTCGCCACGGCGAAACAACTCGAGTTCGCCTGGCGCGACTTCCGCCGCGACGACTCCGTACGGGCCGTCGTGCTCACCGGCGCCGGGGACCGCGCCTTCTGCACCGGCATCGACCGCTCCGCCGACGTGCCGCAGCCACGTTCCCCGTACTCGGTGGACGACCCCCTGCGCACGATCGGGCCCAAGGCCGCCGATCTGTGGAAGCCCGTGATCGCCGCGGTCGGGGGCATGGCGTGCGGCGGGGCGTTCCACCTGCTGGGCGAGGCCGAGTTCATCGTCGCCTCCGAGAACGCGACGTTCTTCGACCCGCACACGTCGTACGGCATGGTCAGCGCTTACGAGTCCGTTCGCATGGCCCAGCGCATGCCGTCCGGCGAAGCCGCGCGGCTGGCCCTGATGGGCACCGCGGAACGCCTCTCCGCCCGCCGGGCGTACGAGACCGGCCTGGTCTCGGAGCTGACACCGCCCGGCCAGGCCACGGCCGCCGCCCTGCGCGCGGCCGCCGTCATCGCCTCCTACCCGACAGAACCGGTCCAGGGCACGGTCCGCGCCCTCTGGGCGGCCAAGGAGGCCGCCGGGGCGCATGCCCTGGCCCTGGCCCCGCACTTGATATCGCTGGGCAACCTGTCCGGCGCCGACCAGACGGCGCGCTTCGCCGCCCGCGACCGCGGCTACCGGGTGCGGTGACGCCTCCCGAGTGCCGGGAGGCCTCGCCCGCGGCTGCGGTGAAGCCTCCTGCCGGGAAGACAGGGACGGTAGACCTGCGGAGCCGCACCCCGGTCCGGCGCCTGCAAACGGCCCCGCACCGGGGTCAGCGCCGGGAGTGTCCCGTGCCCTTCGCCGCGTCCAGGGCGTAGACGCACCGGTCCTTGCTGCAGGCGTAGACCACACCGGCCACGGCCACCGGGGATCCCGTGATCTCGCCGCCCGTGGCGAGCTTCCAGCGGAGCTGGCCGCCCGCCGCGTCCAGCGTGTAGAGGCAGTGGTCCGCGGAGCCGAAATGGACCCGGCCGTCGGCGACGACGGGGGCGCCGACGATGTCACCGCCCGCCGCGAAGCGCCACTTGGGCGTGCCGGTGACCGCGTCCAGTGTGTACAGCGCACCACCGCTGCCCAGGTGGACGGCGCCGGCCGCGACCAGCACCGGCTCCGTCGACTGGCGGGCCTCCGTCGCGATCCGCCAGCGGTCACGGCCGGTCGTCGCGTCCAGGGCGTACACCGTGCCCAGGTAGTCGGCGATGTAGACACCGCCGCCCGTCACGGCGGGGCCCGGGGCGAAGGCGGGCGGGCTCAGGAAGACCGCCGGCGCCTCGAACCGCCAGCGCACGTCACCGCGTGCCACGTCGATGGCGAGTACCCGCGTCCCGGCCGCGACGTAGACCATCCCGTCCGGTGCGGACAGCAGCCGTACCGGCACCCCGCCGCAGGACGCCGCATCGCCCACCGGGTACGACCAGCGCTCCACGCCCGTACGGGCCTCGAGCGCGCGCAGCCGCGCGTCGGCCCAGACGTAGACCGTGCCGTCGTGGACGGCCGGGCCGCAGTCCGGGGTCTCGAAGTCGGTCTGGGCGCCGCTCATCTCCCACAGCAGTTCGCCGTTGGCGGCCTCCCACGCCTGCACACCGCCGCCGCGGGTGCCCGTGACGATCGTTCCCCGGTCGGCCTTGAGCGAGTAGACCCAGCCGTCCGTGGCCAGTCGCCACCGCTCCGCGCCGTCGGCGGCGTCGAGCGCGTACAGCGTGGGCCCGTCGGAGGCGTGTATGCGGCCGTCGGCGACAGCCATCGCCCAGGCGACGTCCCGCGTCTTGAACTGCCGCCGCCCGCTGGCCACGTCGAGCGCGTGGACCTCGAAGGACGTGACGTACAGCAGCTCTTCGGACACGACGGGCGTGCCCCACACGTCGTTGGACATGCGGAACCGCCACGGCCGCCAGCGGCCCTGGTCGCTCTGGGCATTGGTCCCGCCGTCGGGCGACGGCGCCGGTGCGGGCGCCTGCCCGGGCACGGCGGCCGCCGAGGCCCCCGCCGGTGGCCGTACCCAGCCGGTGGTGGGCCCCGCTCCGGCCTGCGCGTGCGGCTCCCGGGCATCGGCGACCCGCGGCCCGGGCCCGATGGGCACCTGCGACCCGGCCAGGCGTACGGTCCCCTCCGGCGCGGGCGCGGCGGGCGCACCGGCGTGCCGCCCCTGGGCACCGACGGCGCCGGCCGCGGGCCGTACGCCGTGCGGCCCACTGAGACCGCCCCGCGGGTCGGGGGCGCCGACGAGGCCGGAGCGCCCGGCGCCCATGTGCCCCTCGCCCCATCCGGTACCGGCCCGGGCACCCGGAGGGGGGTCGTAGGCCATTGACGGCTCCGGCGCGGGGGGCTGGACCGGTGGCGGTGGGGCGGCCGAGCGGCTCCGGCTGCCGCCTCGCCCGCCGGCCGCGCCGATGGCCGAGGGCCGGTGACCGGCGCGGCGCTGTTCGATCAGGGTGACCGCGTTGTCGGGCAGCCACGCCGAGGCCGTGCCGCTGTCGTCGCCCCCGCCGGAGGCGAACAGGTGCGGCGCCAGCTGCGACTGCAGGTCCGCCGGGCTCGGGCGGTTCTCCGCCGCCATCTGCATGCAGGAGTCGATCAGGGGGCGCAGCTCGTCGGGCAGGCCGCTCAGGTCGGGCCCTTCCCGCAGCAGCATGAAGACGGTCTCGACCGGATTCGCGCCGTGGAAGGGCGCGTGCCCGGTCGCGGCGAAGACCAGGGTGGAGCCGAGCGAGAAGATGTCGCTGGCCCCGGTGACGCTGCGGGAGTCGCGCGCCTGCTCGGGTGACATGTACGCAGGCGTGCCGACGGCGACGTTCGTCATGGTCAGCCGGGTGTTGGAGACACCGGAGGCGATGCCGAAGTCGATGACCCTGGGGCCGTCCTCCACCACAAGCACATTCGACGGCTTCAGATCCCGGTGCACCAGCCCCGCGCCGTGGATGGACTGCAGCGCCTCCGCGATGCCGGCGGCGAGCCAGCGCACGGCCTGGGCCGGCAGCGGCCCGCACTCGGTCACGATCTCCTCGAGCGAAGGCGCGGGGACGTAGGCGGTGGCCAGCCACGGGACGGCCGCCCTCGGGTCGGCGTCGACGACGGCGGCGGTGTAGAAGCCGCTGACCGCCCGGGCCGCTTCCACCTCACGGGTGAACCGGACCCGGAAGAGCTGGTCCTCCGCGAGTTCCGTGCGCACCGTCTTGATCGCCACCCGCCGGCCCGACGCCGAGCGGGCGAGATAGACCAGCCCCATGCCGCCCGCACCGAGTCGGCCGAGCACCTCGAACGGGCCGATCCGTCTCGGGTCGTGCTGCGTAAGCTGCTCCACCACTGACCTGCCACCTCCCCGTGGGGCTTGAAGGGTTTCAGCCCCGTGCAGCGCATCACCGCGAATTATCCCGGGGTACGCACCCTGATTCTTCCTGGCGAAGCCCCCGGTTGCGAACCCGGGGCACGCTTCGCCGTGTCTCCGCCATACAGGCCCATATGCCGCCATATGCGGACCTGTCCGTCTTGCGCGCCTCTCCCTCTCCTCCCCGCCCCCGCCGGTCAGCCCGGTATCGGGTGGGAAACGTCGATGACGGCGAAGTCGGCCCCCTGGTCATCGGCGAGCAGCGCGAAGCGCCCGTACGGGGTGTCCTGGGGCTCCCAGCGGATTCTTCCGTGCAGGCGCTGCACCGCGCGGACGACGGCGTCGCAGTCCTCCACTACGAAGTAGACCAGGAAGTGGGCGGGCATCTCCCGGGGGAACCGGTCGTCCATGACGGCCCGGCCGGCGACCGCGTTCTCGGGTGTGGCCGGCGCCCCGGCGGGCGTCCAGACAGCGAACTCGATGCCCGCCTCGTCGCTCAGGTCATGGGTGGCGAACCCGAAGACCTCCTCGTAGAAGGGATCGATCGCCTTGGCGTCCCAGGTGTAGGCCTCGGTCCAGCCGTACGCGCCCGGCTCGCCCCGCTTCTCGAACCCTTTGTGGCTGCCGGCCTCCCAGACGCCGAAGACCGCGCCACCGGGGTCGGCCGCCATCAGCATCGTGCCGAATCCGCCGATGGCCATCGGCCCCATGATGATCTGGCCGTGGGCGGCCCGGATCCTGTCGCCCGTGGCCGCCGCGTCCCGTGAGGCGAAGTAGACGGACCAGGCCGTCGGCATCCTGCCGTCCGGCTTGGGGGCCAGTGCCGCGACGTTCTTCCCCCCGTGGAAGGCCTGGGTGTAGTGGCCGTACTCGCCCCCGGCGTCCTCGAACGTCCAGCCGAGGATCTCGCCGTAGAAGCGCTTGCCGGCCGCGACGTCGGACAGCATGACGTCCGCCCAGCACGGGGCGCCTTCCGGGAATCCGTCCGTGACTGTGCTCATGGTCCGGCCTCCTTCTGCGCGGTCGGGCGAGGCGTCCTGTCCACTCGGAGTGTTTGCGAGGCGCCCTGTCCACTCGGAGTGTTCTCGCCTGCCACGGTAGAGGCGGAACGCGGATCCCGCGCGGCCTGTGGAAAACCGCGAAGCGGCCCCGGCAGACACCTCGCCGGGGCCGCCGTCCACGGCTTGTTGATAGGACAATTCACCGGTACGGGCCAATCCGCTCTCGCCGTCTCGGCGCCCCTTCACACCCAACCTGACCTGCGCTTATACCCCATCGACCACCCCCGCCCCCATTTGCATGCGGCCGAATCGCGCTCCGATCACCCCTCGGTAAGCTGACGGCATGACAGGACAAGTACGCACCGTCGACGGCCGGGTGGCCGGTCGGCGCGGCCAGGCGACGCGGCAGAAGCTGCTCGACTGCCTCAGCGAAATGCTCAGCTCATCGCCGTACCGCGATGTCAAGGTCATCGATGTCGCCCGCAGGGCCGGCACCTCCCCCGCGACCTTCTACCAGTACTTCCCCGACGTCGAGGGCGCCGTGCTCGAGATCGCCGAGGAGATGGCGAAGGAGGGCGCCGATCTCACCGGCCTGGTCGCCGGGCGCTCCTGGGTGGGCAAGTCCGGCTGGCAGGCGGCGGAGGAGCTCGTCGACGGCTTCCTCGGCTTCTGGCGCAAGCACGAGGCGATCTTGCGCGTGGTCGACCTGGGAGCCGCCGAGGGCGACAAGCGGTTCTACAAGATCCGCATGAAGATTCTCAACGCGGTCACCAATTCCCTCACGGACTCCGTCAAGGAACTGCAGTCCAAGAACAAGGTGGACAAGGACGTCAGTCCGGCAGCCGTGGCCGGTTCGCTCGTCGCGATGCTTGCGGCCGTGGCCTCGCACCAGAAGGGCTTCCAGAGCTGGGGCGTCAAGCAGGCCGAGCTGAAGCCGAACCTCGCGCTGCTCGTGCACCTCGGAATCACCGGCAAGAAGCCGACGAAGTAGCCCACAGCGCGCAGGCGCCACAACCGCACCACCTCGCACGTCCTGTCATCGCAGCGGCGGGCCGTCCGGGCTCGGCCCCGGGCGGCCCGCCGCGGCGCACCGCGACGCGGCCTGCCCGCCCCGCGCTCCCGGCCGCTGCGGCCCTGGGGCCCGCGCCGCCGGCCCTACCGGCGCTCCAGCCGGAAAAGCCGGATCTCACGCTCCACCCGCGCCTGGTAGCGCGCGTACGGGGGCCAGAACTCGACCACCGCCGCCCATGCGGCCTCCCGCTCGGCGCCGCGCAGCAGCCGCGCCCGCACAGGGATGTCCCGCCCCTTCCAGCTGATCCCGGCCTCGGGGTGCGCCATGAGATTCGCCGTCCAGGCAGGGTGGCCCGGCCGCCCGAAATTGCTGCCGATCAGGGTCCAGGCGCTGTCGGTGCCGTCCGGCATGCACGCGAGCGGCGTCCGCCGTGCCAGTCCGCTCTTCGAACCCGTCGACGTCAGCAGGACGGAAGGCAGCATGTACGCGGTCAGCAGTACTTTGCCGCGCGTCAGCCGGTGAACCGCCCGGTCGACCGCGGGAACGAAGTGCGGTGCGACCCGCGCGAACGAACGGGTCGAGGAGACCGTGCGCACCACGCGTCTGACAGCGGACATCACAGCACCACCGCTTCCCGGGCCCCCGGCGCGTCAAACAGTCCGGCCACGCGCGCCGCGCGCGCCCTGAGCCTGTGCACGGGACCGAACAGCAGCTCGTCGGACGCCGCCCGCTTGAAGTACATCTGCACATCGTGTTCCCACGTCACCCCGATGCCTCCGTGCAGCTGGATCGCCTCTCCGGCGGCCACCCGGGCCGTTTCCAGAGCCTGTGCGAGCGCGAGCCCTCCCACGGCGGGCTTTCCTGACCACGCCGCGTAGTACGCCGCCGAGCGGGCCGCCTGCACGGCCACGTACAGGTCCGCCAGCCGGTGCTTGACGGCCTGGAAGGACCCGATCGGCCTGCCGAACTGTTCCCGCACGCGCGCGTACTCCACGGTTCGCTCCAGCACCCGGCCCGCCGCGCCCACCGCCTCGGCCGCGAGAACGGCGGCCACGCCGCCTCCTGCCGCAGCCAGCGCGGCCCGCACATCACGGTCCGGCGCGCCGAGCGGCTCCGCCTCCGCGTCCCGCAGCTCGATACGGGCCTGGGGACGCGTCTCGTCCAGAGCGGTCAGCCGCGTACGGACCACCCCGTGCGCCGCCTCCGGCCGGAGGACGAACAGCGAGGTGCGGCTGCGGGCGTACCCGCCCGCGTGTGCGGCGATCAGCAGCAGGCCCGCACTGTGGCCGTCGAGCACCTGCCCGGCCTGCCCGTAGAGCCGCCAGCTGTCGCCCGTCCGGTGCGCCTGCACACCGCCGGCGCGCCCCCCGCCCGACCAGTCGCCAGGGGCCGGGCCGGTCAGCGCGAACGCGTCCGACAAGGTGCCGGCGGGCACCGCGAACGCCCCGGTCAGCCGGCCGGACGCGAGGCGTGGCAGCAGCGCCGCGCGCTGCCGCGATGTGCCCAGGGCGGCTACGAGAGGGGTGGTCAGCGCCGCCGTGGCGACCAGTGGCGACGGCAGCAGCGCCCGTCCGGTCTCCTCGCAGGCCAGGGCCAGCTCGGTGGGGCCGCAACCGGCTCCGCCGTACCGCCGCTCCACCGCGAGCCCCGGCAGCCCCAGCTGGTCCGCGAGCCGGTGCCACAGCTTCTCGTCGTGGCCGGCCGAGGTCAGCACTGCCGCCCTGGCCTCGTCCGGACCGGAGTTCTTGAGCAGCATGTCGCGCAGGGTGCGCCGGATCTCCACCTGCTCTTCGCTGAACGCGGAATCCATCGGCGGCCTTCCCTCAAGCGGTACTGACGGGCCGTCATATTAGGTGCGGGCGGGCCGCTTTCCCAGGGCCGAGACGAAGCCGATGCCGGACCGACGAGCAGTCCAGCTGATGTACCGTCAGTTTCATGACCCCAGGCAAGCGCAAGGTCGCTGTCGTCGGCGTCGCCCTCTCCGACTGCGGCCGGCTCGATACGGTCACGCCGTACGCCCTGCACGCCCAGGCCGCCCGCCGGGCCCTCGCCGACTCCGGCCTCGACAGGTCCCTTGTCGACGGCTTCGCCTCGGCCGGGCTCGGCGCGCTCGCCCCTGTCGACGTCGCGGAGTACCTGGGGCTGCGACCCACCTGGGTGGATTCGACCTCCGTCGGCGGCTCGACCTGGGAGATCATGGCCGCCCACGCGGCCGACGCCATCGCGGCAGGCCACGCCGATGTCGTCCTGCTCGTGTACGGCTCCACCGCCCGCGCCGACATCAAGGCCGGCCGCCGCACGTCGAACCTGTCCTTCGGAGCGCGCGGCCCCGCGCAGTTCGAGGTGCCCTACGGGCACACCCTCATCGCCAAGTACGCGATGGCGGCCCGCCGTCATATGCACCAGTACGGCACCACACTTGAACAGTTGGCCGACATCGCCGTTCAAACCCGCGCCAACGCCGCCCGCAATCCGCACGCCATGTACCGCACACCCATCACTGTCGACGACGTGCTCGGCGGCCCTGTGATCGCCGACCCCTTCACCCGGCTCCACTGCTGCATCCGGTCCGACGGCGGCTGCGCCGTAGTGCTGGCGGCCGAGGAGTACGCGGCGGACGCGGCCAAGCCACCGGTGTGGGTGCTGGGCACCGGTACCGCTGTCTCGCACACGACGATGTCCGAGTGGGAGGATTTCACCACCACCGCGGCGGTCACCTCGGGGCGTCTGGCCTTCGGCCGGGCCGGAGTCGCCCCACAGGAGATCGAGGTGGCGCAGCTGTACGACGCCTTCACCTACATGACCCTCGTGACGCTGGAGGACCTCGGTTTCTGCCCCAAGGGCGAAGGCGGCGCCTTCGCCGCCCAGGGCCGGCTGACCGTCGGCGGCGGCCTGCCCGTCAACACGGACGGTGGCGGCCTCTCCGCCTGCCACCCCGGCATGCGCGGCCTGTTCCTCCTGGTGGAGGCCGTACGCCAGCTGCGCGGGGAGGCGGAGGAGGGCCGCCAGGTCCGCAAGGCGGGCGGCTGGCTGCCGCGCCTCGCCGTCGCGTCGGGCACGGGCGGCTGGTTCTGCTCCTCGGGCACGGTGGTACTGGGCCGCGGCTGACGCAGTCCCGACGCGCGGCTACCCGGCGCCCACCGACGGCCGGAAGACAGGCACGGGCGGCAGGTCTCCCTCGGGATCACTCCGGTAGTCGGCCCGCAGCGGCATGCCGATCCTCAGCTCGGCGCCGGGGCAATCGATCACCTCGGTCATCATGCGCGGCCCCTCGTCGAGGTCGACCACAGCCGCCGTATAGGGAACGCGTGCGTCGAAGGGCGCGAGGTCGTTCACATGGACGACGGACCAGGTGTAGAGCGTGGCGCGACCGCTCGCCTGCTCCCAGACGACGTCCGCGCTCCAGCAGCGCGGGCAGAACTCACGCGGGTAGTGGTGTGCCTTCCCGCAGCCCCTCGCGCGGCAGCGGCGTATCAGCAGCTTCCCTTCGGCCGCGGCGTCCCAGTAGGGCCGCGTGAAGTTGTCGACCTCCGGCACGTCGAAGCGCGGCGTTCCCGCCAACGAGCCCACCTCCCAGGCGCCCCGGCCGCAGGGCCCGTTCCACCCTTCCGGCGCGCACGGACCATTCCTGACGGCTTACCAGGTCGCTAATCTGACTCCACGTCAGCTTATCGGCCATCGAGCAGGAGTGGGCGAGAACGATGCTCGGATCGACTCACGGCACCCTCACCACCACCTCCCGTCCGGCCCGCGTGGTGGCCTGTGGCCGACGACAAGGCCCCATGGTCCACGGCACGGCCCCTTCCCCCGCCGACGACGTGGATGTCAGCGGGCGCGCTCTACGCTCCGACGTCCCCGACCTTGACCGTCTCTTCCGCCCTGAGACCGTGGCCGTCATCGGCGCCTCGGAGACCGAGGGCCGCCCGAATACCGGGATCACCCGGCAGCTCATCGCCTGGGCCGAGCGCGTCGGCGCCCGCCTGCATCCCGTCCACCCCACCCGTGCGACCGTATTCGGCCTCCCTTGTCATCCGTCCGTCAGCGACCTGCCGGACCGCATCGACGTCGCCGTCCTCCTCGTCGGCGACCCGGTCCCCGTCGTCGAGGAACTCGCCCGCTGCGACGTGGCGTTCGCCGTCGTCTTTGCTTCCGGTTTCGCGGAGACCGGCCCCGAGGGCGCCACGGCGCAGGCCCGGCTCGCCGCTGCCGTCCAGGGCACCGGAATCCGCCTGCTCGGCCCCAACACCAACCTCAACGCCTTCGAGCCCGTCCGTGACGATCTCACCGGGCCGGCCATCGCCCTGATCACTCAGTCAGGCCACCAGGGCCGCCCGGTCTTCGCCCTGCAGGAGCTGGGCATCCGGCTCTCGCACTGGGCCCCGACCGGCAACGAGGCGGATCTGGAGTGCGCCGACTTCATCTCCTACTTCGCCACCCGGCCCGAGGTCGGGGCCATCGCCGCGTATGTGGAAGGGCTCAAGGACGGCCGCTCCTTTCTGCTCGCCGCCGACCGCGCCGCCCGTCACAAGGTGCCGGTCGTCGCCGTCAAAGTGGGCCGGACCGAGGTCGGCGCCCGCACCGCCGCCTCCCACACCGGCAAGCTGACCGGCGCCGACGACGTGGTGGACGCGGCCATGCGGCAGTTCGGCGTCATCCGCGTGAACGGCCTTGACGAGCTCCAGGACACCTCGGCCCTGCTCGCCCGCGCCCGCCCGCCCCGCGCCGACGGCGTCGCCGTGTATTCGATCTCCGGCGGCACGGGCGCCCACTTCGCGGACCTCGCCACGACGGCCGGGCTCCGGCTCCCCGTCCTGCCCGCCACGAGACAAGCCGAACTCCACCAGTGGATACCCGACTACCTGAGCACTGCCAACCCCGTCGACAACGGCGGGCATCCCGTCGGCGACTGGCGCGGCCGAAAAATCATCGACGCCATCCTCGCCGACCCCTCCATCGGCGTCCTCGTCTGCCCGATCACCGGCCCCTTCCCCCCTCTGAGCGACAAGCTCGCGCGGGACCTCGTCGACGCGGCGGAGAAGACGGACAAGCTGGTCTGCGTGGTCTGGGGTTCCCCGGTCGGCACCGAGGACGCTTATCGCACCACCCTCCTCGGTTCCTCGCGCGTGGCCACCTTCCGCACGTTCGCCAACTGCATCACCGCCCTTCGCGCCTATCTCGACCACCACCGCTTCACCGCCGCTTACCGCTCCCCCTTCGACGAAGCGCCCCGCTCCCTGTCCCCTTCGGCCCGTAAGGCCCAGGCACTGCTGCGCCCGGGCGAGCAGCTCAGCGAGCATGCGGCGAAGCAGCTCCTGCGCGCGTACGGCATACGCGTGCCCCGCGAACAGCTGGTCACCAGCGCTGCCGCCGCCGTGCGGGCAGCCGGGCAGATCGGCTATCCGGTCGTCATGAAGGCCTCCGGCCCCCAGCTCGCCCACAAGTCGGACCTGGGTCTGATCAAACTGGGCTTGACCTCCGCCAGCCAGGTACGCGACGCCTATCGCGAACTCACCGACATCGCCCGTTACGAAGGCCTCCCCTTGGACGGCATCCTCGTCTGCCAGCTGGTGGGGCGCGGCGTGGAGATGGCCGTCGGCATCACCCACGACAGCCTCTTCGGCCCCACGGTGACGGTGGGCCTGGGCGGCGTGCTGGTGGAGGTTCTGGACGACACGGCAGTACGCGTACCGCCGTTCGGCGAGGATCACGCACGGGCCATGCTCGGCGAACTGCGCGGGCGAGCCCTTCTGGACGGCGTCCGGGGGGCTCCCCCGGCCGACGTGGACGCCCTCGTCGAGACCGTCCTGCGCGTCCAGCGCATGGCGCTGGAACTGGGCGGCGGCCTCTCCGAGCTGGACCTCAACCCCCTGGTGGTGCTCGAGCGCGGCCAGGGCGCCGTGGCCCTCGACGCGCTGGCCTTCTGCCGCTGACCCCGCGGCCGGCTCGCCTCCGCGACCACCCGGCCGCGCGCGAACCGCCCGTAGGACAAGGAGCTTTCCCATGAACCTCTCCCCCCGTGGGACATCCCCCGAGCCCCGGGGACACGGCGAAGCAGACGGCTCCATCGTGTCCCCTGGGTCCGATGACTCATTGGTACTGCACCCCACTGACAACGGCGTCGCCCGGATCACCCTCAACCGCCCTCATTCGCTCAACGCCATCACTCCTGACCAGCGAGAACGCCTCGTTTCGGAATTAAGCCGGATCTCCGCCGACCCTGCCGTCCGAGCTGTGATCATCACCGGCGCGGGCGAGGGCTTCTGCTCGGGCGCCGACCTGCGGGCCACTCCCGCGGCGGCCGTCGCGCTGCGCCTTCCGGGCGATGTGGCCCGGACGATCCGCGACGGCGCACAGCGGCTGATCAGTGCGGTGCTGGACTGCGAGAAGCCCGTGATCGCGGCCGTGAACGGCACCGCCGCGGGGCTCGGCGCGCATCTCGCGCTGGCCTGCGATCTGGTCCTGGCCGCGGAATCCGCGCGGTTCATCGAGGTCTTCGTCCGCCGGGGTCTGGTCCCCGACGGCGGTGGGGCGTATCTGCTGGCCCGCCTGGTCGGGCCGCAGCGCGCGAAGGAGCTGATGTTCTTCGGCGACGTGCTCTCGGCCGCTGAGGCGGAACGGTTCGGACTGGTCAACCGCGTGGTGCCGGACGCGGAGCTGGCCGGGACGGCACAGACGTGGGCCGAGCGACTGGCGGCCGGACCGACGCGCGCGCTCACGCTCACGAAACAGCTGGTCAACGCCTCGCTCGACGTCGATCGTACGTCCGCGTTCGCCGCCGAGGCGGCCGCGCAGGAGATCAATGCGATGACGGCGGACGCAGCCGAGGGCGTCGTCGCCTTCATGGAGCGTCGCCGTCCGGTTTTCCGGGGGCGTTGAAGGCTCCGGCGTCGTCAGCGCGGGCGTGAAACGCTTCCAAACTGACGCTGCATCAGTTTCAATGGCTTCATGATGGGACACGCCGGGATGGCGGCCATCGCCATGCGCTGTCTGCGGTCGACAGGCGTAGCGGGCTCCGCCGCCCCGCCTCTCGATCCTCTGCCTCGCCCGCAGCTGCGTGCGGTACGAGCAGATGAACGACCTCCGCCGGCACCGGAGGAGTTCCGGAACGTGCTCGGCCACTTCGCCAGCGGGGTCACCGTCATCACCGCGCCCGGCGTGGAAGGGCAGCAGCCCGCGGGCTTCGCCTGCCAGTCCTTCTCCTCCCTGTCGCTCGATCCTCCGCTGGTCGTGTTCATGGTGGCCCGTACCTCCACCAGTTGGCCGCGCATCGCCCGCACTGGAGTGTTCTGCGTGAACATCCTCGGCTCCGGGCAAGGAGCGCTCTGCCGGGGTTTCGCGGTCAGAAGTTCACAAACAGCCGACAAGTTCGCCGACGTGCCACACGAGCGGACGCCGGTGACAGGCTCACCGAGAATCGAGGGCGTACCCGCGTGGGCCGACTGCACGATCCACGCCGTGCACACGGCCGGGGACCATCTCATCGTCGTCGGACGCGTGGAGACGCTGGGCGTGGACGAGAGTGCGGCGAGCGCCGGGCCGCTGCTCTTCCACCGGGGTGCGTTCGGGACCTTCGACGACTTCGGCGAACACGGCGGCTGAGAGCGGCCTCATTTCTTGTGTCTGACCACCTTGGTCAGGGTGTAGCGCTTGCCGGAGCCGGGCTTGCCGATCTCGTGGTAGATCCGCGGCTCCTTCTCCGTGCCGATGACGCTCCAGTCCCTGGCGAGCTCACAGGCGCTGATCCGCAGGGAGACACTCTGCACGCGCCCGCCGTCCTTCACCGCCTTCCACGTCCCGGATCCGTCGCAGTCCTTGGGCTTGTCCTTGCCCGCACCGTCCCAGATGAAGTTGTCGAGCCCGTCAGCGACCGCGTTGCCGTCCGAGGCGAGCTCGACCGTGCCCCCTCGGCCGTCGGTCCAGGTGCCCGCGAGATCGGACTTGGTCAGCCGCGGTGGCTCGTACACCGTGACGAGCCCACTGGCGTACGCCCCGGTACCCAGCGCTCCGACCACCAGCCAGGCGATCAGCCCGCCACGCGTCACTCTCAGGGCGACGCTTCCCGAACGGCCCTGGCGAACCCGCCGGGCCGCCGCCTGCCCGGCCAGGGTGGCGGGCAGGAGCCCGGCCGTGAGGAACGCCCACCACACGAGGTAGCTGAGGGGCGGCGCGAAACGGAGGCTGCCCAGCGCCGCCACGCCCCCGAAGACCACTACCGCCGCCACCGAGACCGCCGACACTGCGGCGACGGCCCACAGCCGGCTCCCGCTCCGCCCTGCGCCCGCCGAGATCCGGCGGGCCACCGCCAGGGCGGGCATCACGGCGGCGGCGGTGACGAAGCCACTGACCAGCACGGTCAGGAGGAGTACCCCGAGTACGAGCGCGATGATCACAAGAAGGCCGCTGGGCATGCCGTCGTGCTCGCGTGAGAGCAGTGCGAACACACCGGCCGTCCCGGCGATGAAGACCTCGGCACAGAGCGTGGCCATCGACGCGCAGAACGCGGCGCCGAAACCGTCGCTGCCTGTGACCCCTTTGGCTGCCGCAGAGGGCTTCCCGGGCGCGGCGTCGGTCGCCTCGTCCGGTATCGCGTGCGGCTCAGCCTTCTGTGTCATGTGCGCCCCTCTCTCCCAGAATGATTTCCCCAGAGGCCGAGAGGTTCCCTCGCGAAGGGCCCGGGACCGCGCTCGGCCTACCGGTCCGCCGCATTCCACCGACAATGAGGTCCGGACATACCACCGCACCGGCGTCAGCCGCCCAGGCGGACCACTCTTACGAATGAGTCCCGTTTGACCCGAATCCGGGCTGCCTGAGAACCGGAGGTACAAGCCAACCCCACACTCAGGCAGCGGCCGGCGCAAGACCTGCGGCAGGGATCACATAAGGGGCGGACCGGGTCACCGGTCGAACGAGAGGACGCCGCGCGCCACCGTACGGTTGTGCACATCGTCCGCCGCCCGCTCGAAATCCTCGACCGGGTAGACCCGGGTGACCAGCTCGTCGAGCATGAGCCGGCCTTCGCGGTAGAGCTGCGCATAGAGCGCGATGTCGCGCTGCGGGCGGGAGGAGCCGTAACGGCAGCCGAGAATCGACTTGTCGAGGTACATGGACGAGACGAGGAAGGAAGCCTCGGCACCGGCGGGCGGCACACCGAGCAGCACGGCCTGGCCGTGCCGGTCGAGGAGATCGACCGCTGTCCGGATGAGGCGGGTGTCACCGACGCACTCGAAGGCGTGGTCGGCGCCCGTCGGAAGTATCTCCCGCACGGCGGCCGCGGTGTCGGGGACGGCGGAGGCGTCGATGAAATGCGTAGCGCCGAAGAGCCGCGCCGTCGCGCCCTTCGCCGGGTTCGCGTCCACGGCCACAACAGTTGAGGCGCCGGCGATCCGTGCCCCCTGCAGGACGTTCAGCCCGATGCCGCCCGCGCCGATGACGAGGACGGACTCGCCCTGTCCCACCTTGGCGCGGTTGAGCACGGCGCCGACACCGGTCAGGACGCCGCATCCGATGAGGGACGCCGGAATCAGCGGGACGTCGTCGGGAAGCTTGATCGCCTGGACCGCTTTGACGACCGTGCGCTCCGCGAAGGCGGAGTTGGACGCGAAGTGGAAGAGCCTCTGCCCCTTGCGGGAGAAAGGCCGGCCGGGCCGGCCGATCGCCTGGCGGCACATGGTTGGCCGGCCCCGGTCACAGTCGGCGCAGACGCCGCAACCGGCCAGTGTGGACAACGCGACGTGATCGCCGCACATGACATGTGTGACGCCCGGCCCGACCGCCTCGACGACCCCCGCGCCCTCGTGGCCGAGGACCACGGGAACGGGATAAGGGATGGTGCCGTCGATGACCGACAGATCGCTGTGGCAAAGACCGGCGGCGGCGATGGCGACGAGGACCTCGCCGGGGGCCGGGGCCCGCACTTCCAGGTCGTCGACGACCTGCGGCCGCTTCCCGTCGAAGATGACGCCTCTCATGGTGGTGGTCCTCTCCGGCAGCGGGGGTGGAGCGGGTCAGGACGGCCACACGACCGACTGGAGCTCGCTGTAGGCCTGGAGGGCGAAGGAACCGCCGTCACGGCCGATTCCGCTTTCCTTGAAGCCGCCGAAGGGCGTCTCCGAATGGCGCTGGACGGTGTTGATGCCGACGTTTCCGCTGTGCAGCCGGGCGGCGAGGGCCCAGGCCCGGCCGGTATCGGCGCTGAAGACGTAGTCGTAGAGGCCATAGGACGTGCCGTTGGCGATACGGACCGCCTCGTCCTCGTCGTCGAAGGCGATGACGGCGACGACGGGCCCGAAGATCTCCTCGCGCGCTACGGTCATGCCGGGCGTGACATCGGCGATGAGGGTGGGAGCGGCGTAGAACCCGGGCCGGATGCCGGGGCGCGTGCCCCCGGCGACGATCCGAGCCCCTTCCGCACGGGCTCCGGCGATGTACTCCTCGACGCGGTCACGCTGCGCGGCGGAGATCAACGGGCCGACGACCGTGGAGTTATCCACAGGGTCCCCGACCGTCAGTGCCCCGGCGTACTCTTTGAGACCGGTAACGACCCGCTCGTGCAGCGATCGATGGACGAGCACCCGGGTCGGTGCCGTGCAGATCTGCCCGCTGTGGAACGCCCAGACCGAACCGACCGCTGTGATCGCCGACTTGAGCACCTTGTCGTCGGCGTCCCCCAGGACGATGGCCGCACCCTTGCCGCCCAGCTCCATCAGGGTGCGCTTCATCGACCTCCCCGCGGCTTCGGCGATCTTCTTTCCCACCGCGGTGGAACCGGTGAAGCTGACCATGTCGACGGCCGGGTGCACCACGAGCGCCTCGCCGACGGCGGGACCCGACCCGGTGATCACGTTGAACACGCCGTCGGGAACGCCTGCCTCCTGGAACAGCGGACCCAGCTCAAGACAGCTGAGGGGGTCCTGGGGGGCCGGCTTGGCGATGACTGAGTTGCCCATGGCCAGGGCAGGAGCAGCCTTGCCCGCGAGATTGACGACAGGGAAGTTGTAGGAGGTGATGCAGCAGACCACGCCCACGGGACGACGGACCGCGGCGGCACCGATCAGGCCGCCGGGAGCGAATGGGCCGGCTTTGACGGCCTGCGGCGCGAGCGGGATGACATGCGGCTCCATCGCGCCGCGCGCGTAGCGCCGGAAGCGGTCCGCTGCTGTGGGTACCTGCAAGGACGAGGCGATGCGCATGGTCGCTCCCGTCTCCGCCTGAAGGAGGGAGACGAGCTCTCCCGCCCGTTCGGTGAGCAGATCGGCGATCCGGTCCAGCACGGCCGCGCGTTCGCGCGGATCGGTACGGGACCAGCCGCCCTGTGCGGCCCGCGCGGCGGTCACGGCGTCGGCGACTTCGGCGGAAGTCGACTCCGGGGCCTCCCCGACGACCTCCTCGGTCGCCGGATTGACAACTGGATAGTGCCCCTTTTCCGGCGCGCGCCAGGCGCCGGCGATCCAGTGCCCGTACGCCGTCATGGCCGCGGCTCCTTCGGCAGGCCGAGGACCCGCTCGGCGATGATGTTGCGCTGGATCTCGTCGGAGCCGCCGTAGATCGTGTCGGCCCGGCTGAAGAGGAACAGGCGTTGCAGGGCGTCGAGTCGGTACGGCCTGTCGGCATGCCAGTCGTCCGGTCCCAGGGCGGCGGGCGCGCCGCGCACCTGCATCGCCAGTTCACCGAGCCGTTTGTGCCAGCCGCCCCACAGCAGCTTGGCGACGCTGGGCGCCCCGGGGTCGAAGCTGGGTGCCCCGGGGTCGTCCGCCGTTCCCAGGGTTCGCAGGGCGTTCCAGCGCATGGCCTGCAGGTCTGCCCATTGCCGTACGAGCCGGTCCCGTACCGCCGGCTCCGCTGCGGCTCCGGACTCGATGGCGAGGCGGATCACCTGCGTCAGCTCGGCCGCGAAGCCGATCTGCTGGACGAGCGTGGATACTCCGCGCTCCCGCGCCAGGAGTCCCATGGCCACCCGCCAGCCGTTGCCCTCGCCGCCGACGAGGTGCCCGGCCCGGGCCTCGGCGCCGTCGAAGAACACCTCGTTGAAGTCGGCGGACCCTGACATCTGCCTGATCGGACGGACCTCGATGCGGCCTGGCTGGTCCATCGGCACGAGAAGGAAGGAGAGTCCGTGGTGGCGCCGGGATCCCTCGGTGGAGCGGGCCAGCAGGAAGCACCAGTCGGCCTCATGGGCGAGGGATGTCCAGATCTTCTGTCCGCTGATGCGGTACGTCCGGCCGCCGGCGGCGCGCACAGCTGCTGTCCTTACGGCTGCCAGATCCGACCCCGCGCCGGGTTCGCTGTAGCCCTGGCACCACAGTTCCTCGCCCCGGGCGATGGCGGGGAGGAAGCGGGCGCACTGCGCCTCGTCGCCGTGGGCGATGAGGGTGGGCGCAAGGAGGTTCTCGCCGAGGTGGCCGAGGCGGGCAGGTGCCTGGGCTCGGGCGTACTCCTCGGCCCAGACCACCTGTCCGGTCGAAGTGGCGGTCCGGTTGCCGTAAGTGCCGCGTGCGGGGCTCCAGCCGAGGCCGATCCAGCCGTCGGCGCCGAGTTCGCGTTCCCAGGAGCGGCCGGCGGCGCGGGCCGGTTCACCGATGGCGTGCTCTGTCAGCCAGGCCCGCGCCTCCTGGCGAAATGCCTCGTCCTCCGGCCCGAATGCGTAGTCCATGACCTCTCCCGTCGCAGCCCGACGCTTCAGGCGTCGGGACGTTGTCCGGCGGCGGCGTCGGCCATCACCTGGAGCCGATCCAGCATCGGCATCGGGTCGGCGCCGACCGTTCCTGGGAGAAGGTCGGCGATCCGCTCGGGGGTCCAGCGCCCGTCCGCGTAGGCGGCGCGCAGTTCGCGTGGCTGGGCCCAGACCGCGATCTTGGGGCCGGCCACCGTGTAAACCTGTCCGGTGATCCGCTCTTCGCGGGCACGCTCGCTGAGCAGGTAGACGACCAGCGCGGCCACGTCCTCCGGCTCGCCGATCTCCTTGAGCTTCATGGGGACGTTGGCGGACATCCGGGTCCGGGCCACGGGGGCCACACAGTTGGCGGTGACCCCGTACTGGTGCAGGCCCAGTGCGGCGCTGCGGACGAGGGAGATGACGCCGCCCTTGGCGGCGGCGTAGTTGGCCTGCGCCACGCTGCCCTGATGGTTGCCGCTCGTAAAGCCGATGAGGGTGCCGCTGCGCTGTCGGCGCATGACGGCGGAGGCGGCACGGAAGACGGTGAAGGTGCCCTTCAGGTGGGTGGCGATGACCGGGTCCCACTCGTCTTCGGTCATATTGAAGATCATGCGCTCGCGGAGGATTCCCGCTACACACACGACGCCGTCGAGCCGCCCGTACCGCGCCAGTGCCGTGTCGACGATGCGCTGGCCTCCGGCCATGGCCGACACGTCGTCCGCGAGGGCGGTCGCCTCTCCGCCGGCCGCTTCGATCTCCTTGACCACCGCGGCCGCCACCTCACTGGTGGGCTCGTCGCCCGCGATGGACACACCATGGTCGTTGACGACGATCTTGGCTCCCTCGGCGGCGCTGGCCAGGGCGACGGCTCTGCCGATGCCCCGCCCTGCTCCGGTGACGGCGACCACCTTGCCTGCCAAGAAGTTCCCCACGGCGTTCCCCTTCCCGCAGTTTCTGACGGTCCGTTAGATTTTTGGGCAGGGCGAGCGCAAGCACAAGACCCGTCGACGAAGCAAAGGCGGGCATCGCCGGATCACGACTCCTGGAGGAATTCCATGCCACTGCCGGGTGAGTTCCATGAGCTGGCCAAGCGAGTGAACAACTGGGGCCGCTGGGGTGCGGACGACGAGATCGGCACCCTCAACCTCATCACCGACACGGTCGTCCGCGCAGCAGCCGCGACCGTCACCAGCGGGCGCCGCGTTCCGCTGGCCGTCCCCCTCCAGCAGGACGGAGTGCAAACGGGCTTGATTCCCGGCAGGGTCAACCCACTGCACACCATGGTCGCCATCAATGTGGAGATGTTCGGCCCCGGGACCATCGCCACCAGCGACGACACCGTGACCATGGGCCTCCAGGCCGGCACCCACTGGGACGGGCTGGCCCACATCTCGCACAGCGGGAAGCTCTACAACGGGCGCCCGGCGGACTCGATCACCGCACATGGGCGCGCCGCGTTCAGCGGCGTCGAAAAGGCGGGGCACATCGTCTCGCGCGGGGTGCTGCTCGATGTCGCACGCGCCCGGGGCGTGGACCGGCTCGACGAAGGTCACGCCGTCACACCGGAGGATCTGGAGACGGCGGAGGGACTGGCCGGAGTCACGGTCCGGCCCGGTGACATCGTGCTCGTGCGGACTGGCCAGATTCAGCGGTATCTGACGGGCGAGAAACAGGCGTACGCCTACCCTTCGCCCGGCCTTTCGATCCGCACTCCCGAGTGGTTCCATGCCCGCGATGTCGCGGCAGTCGCCAACGACACCCTCACCTTCGAGGTCTTCCCCCCGGAGATCGAGGACCTGTGGCTGCCCGTACACGCGCTCGACCTGGTCGAGATGGGCATGCCGCAAGGTCAGAACTGGGACCTGGAGGGGCTGTCGGAGGCCTGCGTCGAGGAACAGCGATACGCGTTCCTGCTGGCGGCCATGCCCGAGCCGTTCGTCGGCGGGACCGGGACACCGGTCTCCCCTATCGCAATCTTCTAGAGGCCGGGGCTCGCGCCGCGACTCCCTGACCACGGCCCCTTGGGGCCCGTCAGAGTTCGGGCGGGCGGCGGCGCACAGATGCGCACCCCGAGCACGGCACCGTACGCCGCCACCCAGCTCCGGCGCCTGAGCCCTGTTGTCGCGCCGGGCCGCGACCCGCACTCGCCAAGGCAGCCCTGGTCACCTGGGCCTCTCGACGTCCCCTCGCAACGAATCGCTGCATCCAAGGGTGATCACGTGAACACTTCACGTCAACACCTGGTCTGGACTTTGTCGACTAAGCCCGATTTGTCACGGCGTGTTGTGGCTCAAAAGCGCCGGTCCACAGCGGAACCCCGCGGTCGACCTCGCACCAGATGCGCTTGCCGGCGCCCTCACGGTGCCACCCCCAGCGGTCGGCCAGGCCGTCCACGAGCTCCAGGCCCCGCCCGCCAGTGTCATCACCCTCGGCGCATCGCCGACGCGGCGGACGGGCACTGACGTCGGTCACTTCGACCCGGACCGTGCCCACGGGCGGCCCCGCGGCCACACCGACAGCAGCGCCCGCACCGGGGAAGAGCATCCGCAGCACGGCCGGGCACCCCGTGTGCACCACGGCGTTGGTGACCAATTCCGAGATCAGCAGGATCAACGTCTCCGCCAGAGGCTCATCGGCCCCTATGCCGGATCCGGCGAGCCGCGACCGTGCCCACCTGCGAGCCCGCCCCACCTCCGCGGGGTCGGCCCGAACCTCCATCTGCATCTGAAGCACCTGCACCGCTCACACCATCCGAACCGGCGGACACAACGCCTCGCGTCTCAGGGGGCTCACGGAACGTGATTCCCTTCCGAGACAGCATGGTTGACGTTCAGTTACCCCAACAAGCGCTTCAGGCATATTCCGGCGCAAAGGAGTATGCGTGCTGCATACTGTGCGACGCGCGCTGTCGGGTCTCGAACAACGAGGTCTCTCGAACCCCGCAGCCATATGAGCGGGGGGCATTCCCGCCCCCGGCGCGGCCGCTTCGGCAACACCGGTTTTGTTGCGCCCCTGAACCACTCGCATCCCACGGAGAGTACCCGAGCCCCGGCCCGACTCCGCACTGTGACGAGTAACGCGAAGAACACAACTCGATATCGACGCAGCGTGATCATTTATCGGCCACAAGGCCTATATTTCACCCACACCGATTACACAGCGCCATTCGGGTGATTCGCAATTTCCGTCGAGCAATTTTCCGGAACGCCGAGAAGAGCGGCAGCCAACGCCTCCTCGGCCTCTGCCGTCGGCTGCCACTGTTCGACCCTCAGCCATGCCCGCTTCAGGTGGGGATGGACATCGGCGTCCCAGGTGAAACCCGTACCTCCATGCAGTTGCAAACAGTCACGGGCATTACGGACAGCAGCCTCGTCGGCGAGCAGTTTGGCACCATATATGTCACTTACCGTAATGAGCAATGATGCCGCATATACGCTACTGCGTGCTATTTCCGTACGGACGAGCATTTGTGCGCAGAGATGTTGCACGGCCTGGAACGTCCCGATCGGACGGCCGAACTGGGTACGGTTTTTCGCATGGGCGACCGCCATTTCGAGAGTGCGAACGGCACTGCCGAGTTGTTGAGCCGCGGTCAGCAATACGGCTTCCCCGCGCAGGCGAGTGGCACTGACCCCGCCGACGACCGGCTCGGCTCCCTGGTCATGGGCGAGCCGGTCCACATGGTGCAGCGGCGTGGTGGGATCGACCGAACGTACGGGCTGCGCCGCGAGCAGGCCCGGGCCTCTGCCTCCGCTCGCTTCCAGTACCCGGGGCGTCGAACCGTCCAGGAGCAGGACGACGTCGGCCACGGCGAGGTGTTCGACCATGCCGGGCCGGTCCAGGGCCGTCACCACCTTCGTCCCCTCGGCCGCACCGGGCACCAGGCCCGCCGCGAGATGGGTGGCGACCAGCGGGCCGGTCAACTGGGCCCGGCCGGCCTCCTCGAAGACGAGCACCGCCTCCGGCAGCCCGAGGCCGACACCGCCGTCCTCTTCGGGCAGTCTCAGGCAGAAGAAACCGGCTTTCCCCAACTCACTCCAGAGCGCCCGGTCGAAGCGGCTCGCCGGATCTTCACAGTCCACCACGGCGCGCAGCTTCTCCCGGGGGAAGCGTGCTGCGAGGAGCTCGCGCATTCCCGCCCGCAGTGCGCATTGATCGTTGCTCAGCCGGAAATCCATGATCGCCGTCACCGTCCCCTGGGCAGGCCGAGGATGCGCTCGGCGATGATGCTGTGCTGGATCTGGGAGGTGCCCGCGGCAATGGTGTACGCGAGGGAGGAGAGGCGCTCAGTGGTCCACTCGTGATCGGCGTCCAGCGACCTGGGACCGAGAATCTCGGCGGCCGCTTCGTACAGTTCCTGGCGGGCCAGGGAATAGCGCAGTTTGAAGACGGATGCACCGGCACCGGGCACACCGTCGCCTCCCGCGCGCAGTGAGCCCTCGGCTTCGCTCGCATTCCACTGGACAAGGCGCCACAGGGCTGCGAACACGGCGTTCAGACGCCCGAGCCGGCGGCGCAGGACGGCATCGTCCCAACGGCCGTTCTCCCGTGCCGCGGCGGCCAGCCGTCCGAGAGTACGGCGGCAGGCGACGATCTCGCCGGCGAAGGCGGTGCCACGCTCGAAGGACAGGGTCACCATGGTGACGCGCCAGCCGTCGTTCTGCGCACCGATGCGGTGGTCGACGGGCACCCGCACCCCGTCGAGGAAGACTTCGGCGAACTCCGTGGACCCCGCCAGGGTCCGCAGGGGACGTATGGTCACACCGGCGGCGTCCATCGGCATGGCCAGCCAGGACAGTCCCCGGTGCCCGGAAGCCGAGGGATCGGTACGCACGAGAAGCTCGCACCAGTCGGCGACCTCGGCGTGCGAGGTCCAGATCTTGCTGCCGGTGACGATGTACGCGTCGCCGTCCCGGACGGCCCGCGTGCGCAGGGATGCGAGGTCGGAGCCGGCGTCGGGCTCCGAGAAGCCCTGGCACCACACCTCCTCGCCACGCAGGATCGGTGGCAGCCAGCGGGCGCGCTGTGCGCTTGTGCCCTCCGCCGCGATGGTGGGGCCGGCGTGCAGCAGGCCGACGAAGTTGGCGCCGACATAAGGCGCACCCGCCCGCTCGGTCTCCTCCAGGAAGACCAGGTGCTGGGTGGGCGTGGCACCCCGGCCCCCGGCATCGGCGGGCCAGTGCAGGCCCGCGTACCCGGCGTCGTACAGCGCCCGCTGCCACGCGCAGTCGTAGGCACGGCGGGCGGGCCAGTCGGCAGCCGGTGGTTTGGCGGGCAGTCGCGGCAGCGTTTCGAGCAGCCAGGCCCGCAGTCCTCGCCGGAAGTCTTCCTCTTCCGGAGTTCGGTCGAGGTCCATGGGCGGTCACACGGCCGGGTCGTCGAGGTCCAGACCGAGCATCCGGATGGCATTGCCGCGCATCAGCTTGTGGACGGTCTCGTCGTCGAGGCCCTTCACATGGTCGAGGGCCACCCGTTTGGTGTGAGGGAAGGTGGAGTCCACGTGCGGGTAGTCGGTCTCGAAGGTGGCGTTGTCGCGGCCCACCGTATCGAGTGAGGCGATTCCGTGTTTGTCGCGGAAGAAGCAGCAGAAGATCTGCCGGTAGTAGTAGGTGGAGGGCGGTTCGGGGATGACATCGCGCACGCCGCCCCAGGCGCGGTGCTCCCGCCACACGTCGTCCGCGCGTTCCAGGGCGTAGGGGATCCAGCCCATCTGGCCCTCGCTGTACGCGAGCTTGAGCCGGGGGAAGCGTACGAGGACGCCGCTGAAGAGGAAGTCCGACATCGAGGCCATGGCGTTGTTGAAGGACAGGGTCGCCTGCACGGCGGGTGGGGCGTCGGGGGAGGCGGCGGGCATCTGCGAGGAGGAGCCGATGTGCATGTTGACGACGGTCTCCGTCTCCTGGCAGACGGCGAAGAGGGGATCCCAGTAGCCGGTGTGGATGCTGGGCAGGCCCAGGTGGGTGGGGAGTTCGCTGAAGGTCATGGCGCGTACGCCGCGTGCGGCGTTCCGCCGGATCTCCGCGACGGCGAGGTCGATGTCCCAGAGGGGAACGATGCACAGCGGGATGAGCCGGCCGCTGCTGTCGCCGCACCATTCCTCGACCATCCAGTCGTTGTAGGCCCGCACGCACGCCAGGGCGACCTCCTTGTCGCGCGCCTCCGCGAAGGTCTGCCCGCAAAAGCGGGGGAAGGTCGGGAAGCACAGGGACGCTTCGACGTGGTTGAGGTCCATGTCCTTCAGGCGCTCCACCGGGTCCCAGCAGCCCCGGCGCATCTCGGCCCGGGTGATGCCCTCCAGGGTCATGTCGTCCCGGCGGAAGCCGACGGCCGCGATGTTGCGCTTGTACGGGAACCGGAGGTCCTCGTAGACCCACCAGTCGGCGGGCGGACCGTCCGGGTCCATGGTGATGACGTACTTCCCGCCGACGTACTTCAGCTCACCGATACCGGTGGTCAAGGGGCGGGGCCCGCGGTCGTGGTACCGGGCGGGCAGCCAGGTCTCGAAGAGGTGGGCGGGCTCGATCACGTGGTCGTCGACACTGACGATGCGCGGCAGGTCCATGGGGCTCCCTCGCTTTCCTGACGAGCCGTCAGTTTTCTGGGGAGGCTAGCCGCCACCCTCTGGACCGACAAGCACACCCGCCCTACGCTCCCGCATCACATGACGGAGCGTCGGAGCGCGAGAGGGGCATCATGCAGACCAGCGCCGCCGGGGACCTGGCCACATCCCGCACGCTGTGGGAACTCCTCGAACGCCGGTCCGCCCTCACCCCCGACGCACTCGCACTCATCCAAGCCGGTGACCCCGTGGAACCGGGTGGCGCCGACCGCCGGGTGACCTTCGGTGCGCTGCGCGGCCACGCCGAGCGCGTGGGCGCCGGACTTCACACCCTCGGCGTGCGCCCCGGCAGCCGCGTCGCCTGGCAGCTGCCCACCCGCATCGAGACGGTCGTCCTGACCCTCGCCCTGGCCCGTCTGGGTGCCGTCCAGACGCCCCTCATCCCCTCCTGCCGTGACCGCGAGGCCGGCCACGCGCTGCGGGCCACCGAGGCCCGGTTCTTCGCCGTACCGGGCGTCTGGAGGGGCTTCGACCACGCCGCGATGGCCCACCGCCTCGCCCGGACGCTGCCCGCCCCACCGCTGGTGTTCGAGGCCTACGACGCCCTCCCGGAGGCGGACCCCGCCGGGCTCCCGCCCGCCCCCACCGACGGTACGGCCGTCCGGTGGGTCTACTGGACGTCCGGCACGACCTCCGACCCCAAGGGCGCCCTCCACACTGACCGCAGCCTCATCGCCTCCGGGACGTGTCTCGCCAACGCGCTCGGCCTCACCCCCGACGACGTCGGCTCCATGGCCTTCCCGTACGCGCATGTGGCCGGGCCCGACTACACCGTGATGGCGCTCCTGTGCGGGTTCCCGGCGGTTCTCCTGGAACACTTCGCGCTACCCGGTTCGCTCGGGGCCTACCGGCGTCACGGCGTCACCGTGGCCGGGGGCTCCACCGCGTTCTACTCGATGTTCCTCGCCGAGCAGCGCAAGGACCCCACCCGCAGACTCCTGCCGGCGCTCCGGCTCATGGCGGGCGGCGGGGCGCCCAAGCCGCCCGAGCTGTACTACGAGGTGGTCCGCGAACTGGGCTGCCGGCTCACCCACGGGTACGGCATGACCGAGGCCCCCATGATCACGATGGGGACTCCGGACGATCCGCACGACAAGCTCGCCGGCACGGAAGGCAGGCCCCCGGCGGGAATGGAGATCCGCGTCGTCAGCGCGGACGGCGAAGTGGCCCCGGCCGGTACGGACGGAGAGATACGGCTGCGTGGAGAGGCGGTCTGCCAGGGCTATCTCGACCCGGTCCGGACCGCCGAGGCATTCGACGCGGACGGCTTTCTCCGCACCGGCGACCTCGGCCACCTCACTGACGACGGGTACCTGGTGCTCACCGGGCGCGCGAAGGACATCATCATCCGCAAGGGCGAGAACATCTCCGCGCAGGAGATCGAACAGCTCCTCTACGAGCATCCCGGCGTCGAGGACGCGGCCGTCATCGGCCTCCCGGATGCCACACGCGGGGAGCGTGTGTGCGCCGTGGTCCAGCAACCCGCGGGAGCGGCGACGCTGACCCTCGAAGCCGTGACCGCTCATCTGCGGCATGCGGGGCTGGCCGTGCACAAGCTGCCCGAGCAACTGGAGCTCGTCGACGCGCTGCCGCGCAACGAAACGCTCCGCAAGGTCCTGAAGTACCGGCTGCGCGAGCGGTTCTCCGGCCGGGCACGCCCCTGACGGCAGAGCAGGGAAGGCGTTCGGTTCCCGCCCACCCCTTCGCCATGCGCTGTGCGGCCAGACGTCAGCCGTGGGCCCGGTAGGTGGCCGTGGCCTGCTCGAAGAAGCCGTCCACCGAGCGCTGTTCGTTCATCGGACCGCGCACCTGGATGAGGTGGTAGCGGTCCCCCAGAATCATCGCGGCATTGCGGACATAGACCTGGCGGCCGCTGCTGTCGTTCCAGTGGAACGCTCCCTCCGCCGTCGCCGTCCCGCCGACGTCGGTGCGGCGCAGGCCTGAGGCGCCCGACCAGGAGGAGGAGCGGTAGGGAGCCAGCTCGGGCTCCTTGTCCTGCTGGTAGGCCATCGGGTCGCTGCCGAACTGCGACACGCTGTCCCGGCCCGGCACCACGATCAGCTCGTAGTCGCCGCCGACGTAGACGACCTGGCCGCGTTCGTTCTCACCACGGCGCTGCCACTCCTTGGCGACGGCCACGGTGAAGCCCCTGGGGTCCTTGCGGGTGGTGAAGCCCTTGGAGTCACTGCGCTGCTCGCCGCGGTCGTCCTGCGAACCGGTGGCGGAGGTCTGGCCCATCCGGCCGTTGGAGCCGGGGTTGTTGGGGGCCGCACTCAGGGCCCCTGCGGAGCCGGTGCGGTCCGACGGGGCCTGACCGGCGCTCTCCTCCGCGCCCGGCATGAACAACAGGGCGTACAGCACGGCCCCGATCAGGGCGAGCAGGACCAGGCCGAGGAGCAGCCGCCCCAGGCGCTGCGGGGCGGGGGCGGTGCGCACGCTCTGCTCCTGCAGGTGCCCCGTGCTGTGGAACCCGCTGCGCTCAGGGGCCTGCGGCGGCCGGCTTCCGCGGTCCTTGCCCGTCTTCTTGTGCCGACCATGGACGGCGGACGATGCCGGCTCGGCGGCGGAGACCCGGCCGCGTCGGCGGCGCACCAGTTCGCCACGGCGACGGACCACCGGCAGCCGCCGGGGGTCGGCGGGGGCGGGGCCGATCGACGGCACGGTGACCGTGCGGCTGCCGATGTCCGGCTCCGGCGCGGACCGGATCAGGGAGCGGAGCCAGCCCCGGAGCTCCTCGAACTCCGGGCGCTCGGTCGGGTCCTTGCGCATCAGTGACTCGACGACGGGCCGCAGCGCACCGCACTCCTCCGCGTACGCCGGCGGTTCGGCGCAGACCACCTGGACGAGCTCGGCCGTGCTGTCCTCCGGGAAGGGGGCGTGCCCCTGGACCACGCGGAAGAGCAACGCGCCCAGCGCCCACAGGTCGGCCGCGGGGCCCACGGGGGGTGCGAGCTGCCAGTTCTCCTGCACCGGCCAGGCCTGCTCGGGTGCCCAGCGCTCGGTGACGGCGCCGACCACGACCATGCGGGCCTGCCGGGCCCGTTCGGCGGCGAGGGCGCTGCCGGGGCCGCCGGCGTGCGCCCAGCCGCCTGATGGGCGCCGGTCGGGCGCCGCACCGGTAGCGGGCCCCTGCTCTCCCGGAGCGGCGGGCGCGCTCTGCGGTGCCGCGCCACCGTGGTTCGCGGCGTGGCCCGGGGCCGCGCCGGCCATCGGGGCGTCAGCGCTCCAGGGCTGGCGGGAACCGGGCTCGGGCGCGGTGCCACTGGCGGCGCTGCCACCGCCCCAGGTGGCCGCCCCGGTCGCCGGGCGGGGGCCGGCTTCGGCGGCCGCGCGCGCGGCCGCGGCACGGGCGGCCGCGTGGTACGCGGCGATCGCCCCGGCCCGCACCGCCCGTGCCGCCCGTCCCTGGCCGCGCTCGTCGTCGTCGGCGGCGGCACCCGGCCGGGCGAATCCGCCCGTAGGGCCCTGGTCGCGGTGAGCGGGGCCGCCCTGCGACGGCACACCGGCCGACCGCCCGGCAGGACGCCCTGCGGCGTCGGCGGCGCCTCGCACCCCGGGGATACGTCCCGCACCGGGCAGTTGCGGCCGGCCCGGCTCCGGCGCGCCTCCGCCGTCCCGGCCGCCTGGCGCGTACGGCAGGCCTGCCGCGCCCCGAGCCGTCGGGGGCGGGGGCACCGGGTCGTACCCGCAGAGCGCCTCCTCCGCCGCGCCGGCGGCCAGGCCCGTGAGGATGGCGCGGCCGTCGTCGCAGATGAGGACCGTGCGGACGGTGATGTTGCGGTGGGTCCAGCCCTGGGTGTGCAGGGCTCGCAGGGCGGCGAGGACGTCCGCGGCCACCTCTGCCGCGCGGTGCGGGGAGAGGGTGCGCTCGGCGAGGAGGGCGGCGAGCGGGCGGGCGGAGACGAGTTCGCTGACGATCCAGAGGCTGCCCGCCTCGGCGAAGACGTGGAAGACCTGGTCCAGCCGGGGATGGTCGGGGACCTGCGCGGCAGCGGTCGCGGCCGCCAGGGCGCGGCGCACCGCCGGGTCGCCGGGCCCCTGGCCCGTGCGCCCCGGGCCACCGCTGCCGGCTCTGCCGCCGGAGCCGGGCCCGCCCGCGGTCCCGGCCCCGAACGCGCTCGCGGCCGCAGGCACGCTCGCAGCCCCGGACGCCCCCGTTCCGGCCGTGGCCCCGCGCGCGGACGCGTCGCCCAGGACCTCGGCGTCCACGACCTCCGGCAGCGGGATCTGCCGGACCAGGACCTCCTGGCCGCTGTAGGTGTCGAAGGCCCGGGTCTCCACGAGCTCGAAGGCGTCCGAAGGGGGCAACGGCAGGCGGTAACGGTCGGCGAGCACCCGGCCCGCGTAGTCGTCCACGACGCCTCCCCAATCGTGCGATCCGCCCCACCGTGCGATGCACCACCATGGCCGCGCACAACCACCCAAAGATGGTCGTTCAACTGCCTATTGCGGTTGCGTACGGTCCACGACGACTCACGATACGTGCCGAACCCGCCCCTTCGGGCCCGTACGGCTCAGTACGTCCCCAGCACGACGCCCGTTGTGCCCCCGGCGTGGCGTGCGTGCCGGTCGCCCGCGCGCCGGTGCCTTCAGCGGGAGCGGGAAAAGCCGTCCGGAGCGTCGAATACCGATGTGGTCGAGACGACCGAGGACTTCTTGTGCGAAGGGGACGGACCGCTCTTGCCGTCCTCACCCTTGTCGCCGCCCAGGGTCAGGGCGAGGATCGCGCCGATGACGGCCAGAACGACGACGACCGCCGCGATGAACAGCACGCGACGCGGCACGACGTCCGTGATCGACGCCCGGCCGTAGGTCCCGGTCCGCGAGCCGACGCGGCCCCGGGCACTGGCGGCGACGCTGCCCACGCGCAGCTTCACCGGCTGTCCGGGCCCCTCGGACTGGGCGGTGACCGACGAGCCGGCGGGCGTGGCGTCCCGCAGGGGCCTGAAGGCGCCCGGCGTCCGCTGCGTGGCCGAGCGGCCGTCGTCGCTGCGCGACCCCCCGGCCGCGCCCGAAGCCGGCCGGGAACGCGACGCGGAGGAGGATCCGGCCGAAGAGGCCTGCGCGTCCGCGGTCCGCGAGGACGAGGAAGACCTGGGGGAGGCCGAGGACGACGACGTCCGGCCGCTGTAGCCGTAGCCGCCCTTCTTCGTCCCGGACGACGTGGAAGCCGGCCGGGAGGGCTTCTCAGGTATGGGCGGGATGGCGAGTGCCTGGGTGGCGTCCAGGTCCGGATTCGGGGCGGGCGGCTTGGGCAGGCGCTCGTCCGGGGCGTTGACGGCGTCCGCCAGCAGGGCCCGCGCGCCCGCCTCGTCCAGCCGCTTCTGCGGGTCCTTGGCGAGCAGCCCGTACATGACGCCTTCCAGCGGGCCGGCGTTGCGCGGCGGCCCCAGGGGTTCGGTCATGACTGCCGTGAGGGTCGCTATGGCCGACCCCTTGTCGTACGGAGGGGCGCCCTCCACGGCTGCGTAGAGCAGGCCGCCCAGGGACCACAGGTCCGCCGGGGGGCCGGGCTTCTGGCCCCGCGCCCGCTCGGGGGATATGTAGGAGGGGGCGCCGACCAGCATGCCGGTCGAGGTGACCGAGGGGTCGCCCTCGACCTGGGCGATACCGAAGTCGGTGAGGACGACACGGCCGTCGTCCGCGATGAGCACGTTGGAGGGCTTCACATCGCGGTGCAGGATGCCCTGACGGTGCGCGGCGCCCAGTACGTCGAGGACGGCCAGGCCGACCTCGGCGGCTCTGCGCCACTTCAGCGGCCCGTCCTCACGGATGACATCGGCGAGCGAGCGGCCCTCGATGAGCTCCATGACGATCCACGGGCGGTCGTCCTCTTGCACGACGTCGTAGACCGTGACCGCGCCGGCGCTGCGGATGCGGGCGATGGCCTTTGCCTCGCGCAGCGTCCGTGTGATCAGGCGGCGCTTCTCGTCCTCGTCGATATTGGCCGGGAAGCGCAGCTCCTTCACCGCGACCACACGGCCCAGCGTCTCGTCGGTCGCCCTGTGGACCGTGCCCATGCCACCGCGCCCGAGGACGTCCCCGAGGCGGTAACGCCCGGCGAGGAGGCGCCCTGTCGTGCCCTGCGTCTGCTCCGCCTCCGACATGCGTCCCCTCTGGCAATCAGCTCTGCGACCAACCGACCCTGGCAGAGCGACCATTGTCTCTCATCCGCGGACCGGCGGAAGGCCAGGGTCCGAGAGGCCATGGATGATGGGCGCATGCCGACGCGCACCGCCCTCCCGCGCCTCACCGCGGCCATGGCCGCGCTGAGCTGCGCCGTAGCGGCGTCGGTGACGACGGGATGCGGCGGCGTCGGCGCCCGCTCCCCTCTACAGGACCTCGTTTCGGAACGGTCGGTTCCCGGTGCTGCCGAGCTGTCACAAGACGCTCATGGGGTGTTCCGGTTCGATACGGCGGGCGTGTCGGACGTGGGAACCGGACGCCCCATCCGCCTCACGGACCGCTTCCGTGCCGGAAGTGTCACCAAAACGGTCATCGCCACCATCACCCTCCAGCTGGCGGCCGAACACCGGCTGGACGTGGACGATCCGGCCACCGAGCACCTGCCGCGGGCGACCGCGGCCACCCTGCTCCGTGTCCGGTACGGGCCTTCTGTCACGGTCCGCCAACTCCTCACCCACACCAGCGGTCTGTTCTCCTACACCGACGACCAGGCCTTCTTCAGCGACTTCTTCGGCCAGGGCTTCGCCGCCCACCGCTTCGTGTCCCACTCCACGGACTCACTGATACGGACCGCCCTGGCGCACCCCCCGTACGCATCACCCGGCGCCCGCTACCACTACTCCAACACGGACTATCTACTCCCCGGTATGGTCATCCGTCAGGTCATCGGCCGCTCCTACGCCGCCGAGGCCATGCGCCGCGTCATCGCCCCCTTGCACCTGGCCGGCACCAGCTTCCCCGGTACCCGCACCACGCTCCCCTCCCCGCACGGCCGCGCCTACAGCGTGTCAGGGCCCGGCCCCGCCGACGACGTCACCGACCTCAACCCGTCCGCCGCGGGCGCCGCGGGCGAGATGGTGTCCACCCTCCCCGACCTCAACCGCTTCTTCGGGGCCCTGCTCGACGGCACGCTGCTGCCGCCGCCCCAGCTGCGCGCCATGCTGGACACCGCGGCCACCGGCGGCCGCTACGGCATGGGCCTGTTCCCCGTCCGGCTGCCCTACCGGCGCACGCTGTGGGGTCACACGGTGAGATCAACGGTTCGTACGTCCAGACGCTCGGTACCGCCGACGGCCGCCATCTGGTCAGCTATCGCGTCAACAGCGACTCCCGGATCCCGGCGAAGGCCGAAGCGGGACTGCTGGCAGAGGAGTTCTGCCGCTGACCCGGCCAGGCATTCTTGACCTCGGCCGGAGTGGCCCCGCGGTCGGACCGGTCAGCTCGGCTGGATCTCCGGTGCCCCCAGCCGTGCCGCGTCCGCCGTCAGGTCATCGGGCTGCCGCTGGGACTCGCGCTCGGCCGCCACGCGCTTCTCGTAGTGCTCGACCTCCTTGTCGACCTGCGCCGCGTCCCAGCCCAGGACGGGCGCGATCAGCCCGGCGACCTCACGGGCGCAGCGCGTGCCCCGGTCGAAGGTCTCGATCGAGATCCTCGTCCGGCGCGTGAGCACGTCGTCCAGATGGCGTGCTCCCTCGTGCGAGGCGGCGTAGACGGCCTCCGCCCGCAGGTAGTCCTCCGCGCCGCTCAGCGGCTCGCCCATGGCCGGGTCGGCGGTGACGTAGGACAGCACCTCGTCCACCAAGGAGCCGTACCGGTTGAGCAGGTGTTCGACGCGTGCCACGTGCAGGCCCGTGCGCTGGGCGATCTGGGCCCGCCCGTTCCACAGCGCCCGGTAGCCCTCCGCGCCCACCAGCGGCACGTCCTCGGTGACGCAGTCCGCCACCTTCTGGGCCAGACCGTGCACCGCCTCGTCCACCGCGTCCTTCGCCATCACCCGGTACGTGGTGTACTTGCCGCCCGCCACGACCACCAGCCCCGGTACCGGGTGCGCCACGGTGTGCTCGCGGGAGAGCTTGCTGGTGGCGTCGGACTCGCCGGCCAGCAGCGGCCGCAGGCCCGCGTACACGCCCTGGACGTCGTCACGGGTGAGCGGCACGGCGAGCACGGAGTTGACGTGTTCCAGCAGATAGTCGATGTCCGCGCTGGACGCGGCCGGGTGGGCCTTGTCCAGGTCCCAGTCCGTGTCCGTCGTGCCGATGATCCAGTGCCTGCCCCACGGAATCACGAAGAGCACGCTCTTCTCGGTGCGCAGGATCAGGCCGGTCGTGGAGTGGATGCGGTCCTTCGGAACGACCAGATGGATCCCCTTCGAGGCCCGTACGTGGAACTGGCCGCGCTCGGCGATGAGCTGCTGGGTGTCGTCCGTCCACACACCCGTGGCGTTGACGACCTGCCGGGCGCGGATCTCGAACTCGGCCCCCCTCTCCCCCGAGGCTGCCTCCAGGTCCCGCACCCGGGCGCCGACCACGCGCTCGCCCTCGCGCAGGAAGCCCACGACGCGGGCCCGGTTGGCGACGTCGGCGCCGTAGGCGGCGGCGGTGCGCACGAGGGTGGCGACGTAGCGGGCGTCGTCCATCTGGGCGTCGTAGTACTGCAGGGCACCGATCAGCGCGTCCTTGCGCAGGCAGGGGGCGACGCGCAGCGCCTTCCTGCGGGTGAGGTGACGGTGGGCGGGCAGGCCGCGGCCGTGGCCGGAGGAGAGGGACATGGCGTCGTAGAGAGCCACGCCGGAGCCCGCGTAGAAGCGCTCCCACCCTCTGTGCTGCAGCGGGTAGAGGAAGGGCACCGGCTTCACCAGGTGCGGGGCCAGGCGCTGCAGCAGCAGACCCCGCTCCTTGAGCGCCTCGCGCACCAGGGCGAAGTCGAGCATCTCCAGATAGCGCAGCCCGCCGTGAATGAGCTTGCTGGACCTGCTGGACGTGCCGGCCGCCCAGTCCCGCGCCTCGACCAGCCCGGTCGTCAGGCCGCGGGTGGCCGCGTCCAGCGCGGTGCCCGCGCCGACCACGCCGGCGCCGACCACCAGGATGTCCAGTTCCCGCTCCGCCAACCGGGCGAGCGCCTGTCCGCGCTCGGCCGGCCCGAGTGTCGCTGTCCTCACCACTGCCTCCCGCCTGGCCGCTCTCGCCGCCGCTGCCGGTGACCTGCCGCCGCCGGTCTCGTCACGCCCTGCCGCGCCGCACCGCTCCCGCGTCGCGCCCGTACGCCGCGCCCTACGCCGTACCGGAGCCGCACCCGCACCACGGCCGCGCCGTGCCGGGCGGGCACCCGTTCTCCTTCGATGCTGCCCCAGATCGGCCGCTTCGGCCGTGCCGGAGGCACCGGACCCGGGCCGGGGGCGGTGCCGGAAGCCGTGCCACGCCGCGGCAATACCGCATAACAGTCATATATCCGCCTAACCTGATGTAACGGCCGATCCCCGCCGGAAATCCCCTCCGGGAAGGACCGCATCCCGTCATGCCAGCAGATCTCGCCGTCATCGGCCTCGGCCACCTCGGACTCCCGCTCGCCCAGGCCGCCACCGCCGCCGCCATCCCCACCGTCGGATACGACCCGGACGTCCACACCGTCGCCGAGCTCCGCGCCGGGCGCATGCCCTCCGAGGGCGCCGACGGCTGCCTCACCGCCGCCGGGATCCGCCGCATGCTCTCCGCCGGCTTCCGCGCCACGACCGAGGACGCCGAGCTCGGCCGGGTCCGTACGGCCGTGATCTGCGCCCCCACCCGGCTGGGCGAGGACGGGGCCCTGGACCTGAGCGCCATCGCCGATGCCGCGCGCACCCTCGCAGCCCGGCTGCGCCCGCACACCACGGTGCTCCTGGAGTCGGCCGTCTACCCCGGCACCACGGAGGACTTCCTGCGCCCCATCCTCGAATCGGGCTCCGGGCTGCGCGCCGGCCAGGACTTCCACCTCGCCTACTCCCCCAGCCGCTTCGACCCCGGCAACCGCGACCACGCCTACGCCAACACCCCGAAGGTCATCGGCGGCCTCACCCCCGCCTGCACGGAGGCGGCCGCCGCCTTCTACGGGCGCGTCTGCGAGCGGGTCGTGCGCGCCCGCGGCCCCCGCGAGGCGGAGGCCGTCAAGGTTCTGGAGACCAACTACCGGCACGTCAACATCGCGCTCGCCAATGAGATGGCGGTCTTCTGCCACGACATCGGCGTCGACCTCTGGGACGTCGTGCGCTGCGCCGAGACCAAGCCGTTCGGCTTCCAGGCCTTCCGCCCGGGACCGGGCGTGGGCGGCCACGGGGTGCCCATCGACCCCAACTACCTCTCCTACAAGGGACGCAGCCTCGGCTATCCGCTGCGCATGGTGGAACTGGCACAGGAGGTCAACGGGCGGATGCCGCGCTACGTCATCCAGCGCTGCGCCGCACTCCTCAACGAACACGGCAAGTCCGCGCGCGGCGCCCGCGTCCTGTTGCTGGGGGTCAGCTACAAACCGGACATCGGCGACCAGGAGGGCTCGCCCGCCCGCGAGATCGCCTCCCGGCTGATGGAGATGGGCGCCCAGCTCAGCTACCACGACCCCTACGTCCCGCAGTGGCGCGTCCTGGGCCACCCCGTGCCCCGCGCGGACTGCCCCCACGAGGCCGCGGCCGACGCCGACCTGACGGTCCTTCTCCAGCACCACCGCAAGTACGACCTGCAGGGGCTCGCGGTCAAGGCCCAGCTGCTGCTGGACACCCGTGGCGCGAGCCCCGCAGGAGCGGCACACCGCCTCTAGCGCCTACAGCACCACTCGCGCCACCGGCCCGCGGCGCTCCCGCGCCCCGGAGGCACGGCAGCCGCTAGAGCCGCCCGGTCGACAGCAGCCGCGGCTGGGCGTCCAGAACGGTGCGCAGGGAGGCGAAGTTCTCCACGCAGCGACCGGTACCCACGGCCACGCAGTCCAGCGGGTCCTCCGCGATCAGCACCGGAATGTCGAGCTCCTTGGTCAGCCGCGTGTCCAGTCCGCGCAGCAGCGCGCCGCCGCCGGTCAGCACGATGCCCCGGTCCATGATGTCGCCGGACAGCTCCGGCGGGGTCTCGTCCAAGGTCTGCCGCACAGCCATGACGATCGCGTCCACCGGCTCCGAGAGCGCGTGCCGGATCTCATCGGCCGTCAGCTCCAGCGTCTTCGGCAGGCCGCTGACCTGGTCCCGGCCGCGGATGGTGCAGCGGTCCCCGGGCCGCAGGCCCTGGGTCTCCTCCGGGTCGCCCGCCTCCTCCTGGCCGGCCTTCATCGCCTGCCGTGCAAGGGCCGAGAGCCCCGCCTGCGACCAGTAGTCCGTGGGCGAGGCGGAGCCGATGGTCATCTTGATCTCTTCGGCGGTGCGCTCCCCGATCGCGAGGGCGTACTCCTTCTTGATGTACGACATGATCGCCGCGTCCATCGCGTCGCCCGCCGTACGCACCGAACGGGCGGTGACGATGCCGCCCAGCGAGATCACGGCGACCTCGGTGGTGCCGCCACCGATGTCGACGACCATGCAGCCGGTCGGCTCGCTGACCGGCAGGCCCGCACCGATCGCCGCCGCCATGGGCTCCTCGACCAGGTGCACCTGCCGGGCGCCGGCCTGTGAGGCGGCCTCGATGACGGCGCGGCGCTCGACGCCCGTGATGCCGGACGGCACGCACACCACGACGCGCGGCCGGGAGAAGCGCCGGTTGCCCATGACCTTCTTGATGAAGTGCCGCAGCATCCGCTCGGCTATCTCGAAGTCGGCTATGACGCCATCGCGCAGCGGGCGGATGGCGACGATGCTGGAGGGGGTGCGGCCGATGGTCTCCTTGGCCTCGAAGCCGACCGACAGCACGCTGCCGTCCTCGGCGTTGACGGCGACGACCGAGGGTTCGTTGAGCACCACTCCCTTTCCCCGCACGTACACCAGCGTGTTCGCGGTGCCGAGGTCGATACCCATGTCCCTGCCGCTGAACGACTTGCTTTGCGCCATAAGTCGCCAGTATTCCCTACGATCGAATGTTTATACGGCGCTCACATGGGTGGCAGACAACGCGAAAGGCCCGGACCGCCGCAGCGGTCCGGGCCTCACCTGGCGTTACGTCAGCGGTTGTCGTGCTGCGACGGTGCGACCGTCACCTCGACGCGCTGGAACTCCTTGAGCTCGCTGTAGCCCGTGGTCGCCATCGCCCGGCGCAGCGCGCCGAAGAAGTTCATCGACCCGTCCGGGGTGTTCGAGGGACCGAGGAGGATCTCCTCGGTCGTGCCGACCGCGCCCAGGTTCATGCGCTTGCCGCGCGGGACGTCCTCGTGGATGGCCTCCATGCCCCAGTGGTGGCCACGGCCCGGCGCGTCGGTGGCGCGCGCGAGCGGGGAGCCCATCATCACGGCGTCGGCACCGCAGGCGATGGCCTTCGGCAGGTCGCCGGACCAGCCCACGCCGCCGTCGGCGATGACGTGGACGTAGCGGCCGCCGGACTCGTCCATGTAGTCGCGGCGGGCGGCGGCCACGTCGGCCACGGCGGTCGCCATCGGGACCTGGATGCCCAGGACGTTGCGGGTGGTGTGCGCCGCGCCGCCGCCGAAGCCGACGAGGACGCCCGCCGCGCCCGTGCGCATCAGGTGCAGGGCGGCGGTGTAGGTGGCGCAGCCGCCGACGATGACCGGCACGTCGAGCTCGTAGATGAACTGCTTGAGGTTCAGCGGCTCGGCGGCGCCGGAGACGTGCTCGGCGGAGACGGTCGTACCGCGGATCACGAAGATGTCCACGCCCGCGTCGACCACGGCCTTGGAGAACTGCGCGGTGCGCTGCGGGGAGAGCGCGGCGGCGGTCACGACACCGGAGTCGCGGACCTCCTTGATGCGCTGCCCGATCAGCTCCTCCTTGATCGGAGCGGCGTAGATCTCCTGCATGCGCTTGGTCGCGGCGTGCTCGTCCAGCTCGGCGATCTCGGCGAGCAGCGGCTCCGGGTCCTCGTAGCGGGTCCACAGGCCCTCGAGGTTGAGGACGCCGAGGCCGCCCAGCTCACCGATGCGGATGGCGGTCTCGGGCGAGACGACCGAGTCCATCGGGGCGGCCAGGAACGGCAGCTCGAAGCGGTAGGCATCGATCTGCCAGGCGATCGAGACCTCCTTCGGGTCGCGGGTACGGCGACTCGGGACGACGGCGATGTCGTCGAAGGCGTACGCCCGGCGGCCGCGCTTGCCGCGCCCGATCTCGATCTCAGTCACGTGTGTGGCCTTTCACTTTCCTTGGCGCTCCGTCTGCCGCATCCAGTATCCCCGACGCGGCGGAGCCCGCGGCCTTTCGGTCGCGGGCTCCTACGGCGCTGTGCGAAGCTCCGACTACTACCGGCGGGAGTAGTTCGGCGCTTCGACCGTCATCTGAATGTCGTGCGGGTGGCTCTCCTTGAGGCCCGCCGACGTGATCCGCACGAAGCGGCCCTTGTCCTTGAGCTCCTGGATGTCCGCCGAGCCGACGTAGCCCATGGAGGCCCGCAGACCGCCGATGAGCTGGTGGGCGACCGAGGACAGCGGGCCGCGGTAGGGCACCTGGCCCTCGATGCCCTCGGGCACGAGCTTGTCCTCGGAGAGGACGTTGTCCTGGAAGTAGCGGTCCTTGGAGAAGGAGCGGGCCTGGCCGCGCGACTGCATCGCGCCCAGCGAACCCATGCCGCGGTACGACTTGAACTGCTTGCCGTTGATGAAGACCATCTCGCCCGGCGACTCCTCGCAGCCCGCGAGCAGCGAGCCGAGCATCACCGTGTCGGCACCGGCGGCGATCGCCTTGGCGATGTCACCGGAGTACTGCAGACCACCGTCGCCGATGAGCGGCACACCGGCGGCGTGGCACGCCTGGGCGGCCTCGTAGATCGCGGTGACCTGCGGCACGCCGATGCCGGCGACGACGCGGGTGGTGCAGATCGAGCCGGGGCCGACGCCGACCTTGACGCCGTCCACACCCGCGTCGATCAGCGCCTGGGCGCCCTCGCGGGTGGCCACGTTGCCGCCGACGACGTCGACGTTGATGTTGGACTTGACCTTGGAGATCATGTCGAGGATGCCGCGGCTGTGGCCGTGGGCACTGTCGACGACCAGGAAGTCGGCGCCGGCCTCGACGAGCGCCTGGGCGCGCTCGAAAGCCTCGGCGCCCACACCCACCGCCGCGCCGACGACCAGGCGGCCCTCGGAGTCCTTGGCGGCGTTCGGGTACTTCTCGGCCTTGACGAAGTCCTTGACCGTGATGAGGCCCTTGAGCACACCGGCGTCGTCCACCAGCGGCAGCTTCTCGATCTTGTGGCGGCGCAGCAGCTCGATCGCGTCCTCGCCGGAGATGCCCACCTTGCCCGTGACCAGCGGCATCGGCGTCATGATCTCCCGCACCTGGCGGCTGCGGTCCAGCTCGAAGGCCATGTCGCGGTTGGTGACGATGCCGAGCAGCCTGCCCGCCGCGTCGGTGACCGGCACACCGCTGATGCGGAACTTCGCACACAGCGCGTCCGCCTCGGCCAGCGTGGCGTCCGGGCGGACCGTGATCGGGTCGGTGACCATGCCGGACTCGGAGCGCTTGACCAGGTCGACCTGGTTGGCCTGGTCCTCGATGGAGAGGTTGCGGTGCAGCACGCCCGCACCGCCCTGGCGGGCCATGGCGATGGCCATGCGCGCCTCGGTGACCTTGTCCATCGCGGCGGACAGCAGGGGGATGTTGACCCGCACGTTGCGCGAGACGCGGGAGGCGGTGCTCACGGCGTTCGGCAGGACCTCGGAGGCGCCCGGCAGCAGCAGGACGTCGTCGTATGTCAGACCGAGCATCGCGAACTTCGCAGGCATTCCGTCGACGTTGTCAGTCATGACACCTTCCCAAATGGTCTTGCCCCGGCGAGGACTCCCATGCTAACGGCCGTCACGGGTGTCCCATTCCACGAGCACTGAGGCTCGCGTCACTTGGATATTCATACGAACATGTCGGCGCTCACCGTCCGTTCGTCGTGTGCTCACTGCTCCGCGAGTGCCCGGAGCCTGCTGAGCGCCCGGTGCTGGGCGACGCGCACGGCGCCCGGCGACATGCCGAGCATCTGCCCCGTCTCCTCGGCCGTAAGCCCCACGGCGACCCGCAGCAGGACCAGCTCCCGCTGGTTCTCCGGGAGGTTGGCGAGCAGCTTCTTGGCCCACTCCGCGTCACTGCTGAGCAGGGCCCGCTCCTCCGGCCCCAGGGAGTCGTCGGGCTGCTCCGGCATCTGGTCGGAGGGCACGGCCGTGCTGCCCGGGTGCCGCATGGCGGCCCGCTGCAGATCGGCGACCTTGTGCGCGGCGATGGCCACGACGAAGGCTTCGAAGGGGCGCCCCGTGTCGCGGTAGCGCGGCAGGGCGCACAGCACCGCCAGGCAGACTTCCTGCGCGAGGTCGTCCACGAAGTGGCGGGCGTCGCCCGGCAGCCGCGACAGGCGCGTGCGGCAGTAGCGCAGCGCGAGCGGGTGCACCAGAGCGAGCAGGTCATGGGTGGCCTGCCGGTCACCCTCCACTGCGCCGGCGACGAGCGCGCCAATGGCTGTCGTGTCGTCGTCGCGCATCGGTCCATGGTGCCTTGACGCCGGATTGTCCGTGGCACCGCATCCGTAGTTGTGCACCGAAGCGTTATGAGCGGGTGCGCCGGCGGTCATGTCCCGCACCTTCCCATCACGCCCTCCCGAGCCGTCCCCGAGGAACTCCATACCCCAAGGATGCGGCAGCGCGCGGGAAACGTGCAGCGGGCCGGGAAACGGCGGCTCCCGGGCGGGCGGCCACAGCGGCCCGCCCCGCCCGCTCCCCGGCGGGCGGGGTACGTCAGTCCCCCGCTTCGACGCACTAACACGACACCCTCAGAGCTGCCCCGAACCGCCCGCCGCCGCCCTAGCGGACCAGGCCCCAGCGGAAGCCGAGCGCCACCGCGTGCGCCCGGTCCGAGGCGCCCAGCTTCTTGAACAGCCGGCGCGCGTGGGTCTTGACCGTGTCCTCCGAGAGGAACAGCTCACGGCCGATCTCGGCGTTGGACCGGCCGTGGCTCATGCCCTCCAGCACCTGGATCTCCCGGGCGGTGAGCGTGGGCGCGGCCCCCATCTCGGCGGAGCGCAGCCGCCGTGGAGCGAGCCGCCAGGTCGGGTCGGCGAGCGCCTGGGTCACGGTGGCGCGGAGCTCGGCGCGCGAGGCGTCCTTGTGGAGATATCCGCGCGCCCCGGCGGCGACCGCGAGCGCGACCCCGTCGAGGTCCTCGGCGACCGTGAGCATGATGATGCGTGCGCCGGGGTCGGCGGAGAGCAGCCGTCGGACGGTCTCCACACCGCCCAGTCCGGGCATGCGTACGTCCATCAGAATGAGGTCCGAACGATCGGCGCCCCAGCGGCGGAGGACTTCCTCGCCGTTGGCCGCCGTGGTCACGCGCTCGACGCCGGGCACGGTCGCCACCGCGCGACGGAGCGCTTCTCGGGCAAGCGGGGAGTCGTCGCAGACGAGGACGGATGTCATGGCCGCCCTCCGCAGCTGATGCGCGTCACCTTGAGCCTCCAGAGGCTGGTACTGATCGTCACCTGTGCGATTGACGACGCGCGGGCACCTGCCACTGTCCCGACTGCTTCATGCGTCAACCGCCTCCGCACTCTCAACGACGGTCACCCGAAAGAGTTACGGGCTTGGTCGGCCGTGTTCGGCACTCTACGTGAGGGCGCGGACACGGAGCAGGGCGCACGGGGGGCGCCCTGCCCACCGGCCAAGCTATGCCCCATTTGCCCACTCGGGCCTGTTTTTCTTCCCATTTGCTGGCGTCTGTGGCTAGATTCGCAATGAGTCATATTTTCATCTGCTCACACAGCTGATGCATGACAGAGGTATGGACGGGTACTGCAACGGATCAATCCGGATCGGATCGCTCCGGGCACTCCGGCAGATCGCTTCGACAGGTCACATCGACACATCGCTTCGACAGATCGTCTCGAGGGGATAAGCAATGGCAGATTTCTCCCGCCTTCCCGGTCCCAACGCCGACCTCTGGGACTGGCAGCTCCTGGCGGCGTGCCGAGGGGTCGACAGCTCGCTCTTCTTCCACCCCGAGGGCGAACGCGGCGCAGCCCGCAGCGCCCGCGAGACCTCCGCGAAGGAGGTATGCATGCGCTGCCCGGTACGCGCCGAGTGCGCGGCGCACGCGCTGGCGGTACGGGAGCCCTACGGCGTCTGGGGCGGCCTGACCGAGGATGAGCGTGAGGAGCTCATGGGGCGCGCGCGGCACCGGTCCATCACGGCGAGCGGCGCGGGCGCCGGCGCCATGACCGCCTGAACGCCCGGGGGCGCACACCCGCACCGAGGAGACTTTCGATCGAGGAGGCCCCCAGGAGGGCCCTGAAGAGGCCCCGAGGAGGCCCGGCTCATCCGGCGGCCGGTCTAGCGACGCGCCGCCGCCACCAGCCGGTCCAGCATCGCCGCGACCGCGGGCACCCGGGCCAGGTCCGGCAGCGTGAGGGCCACGATCTCGCGCTGAACGACCGGCTCCAGGGGAACCGTGCGCGTGCCCTTCGGGCGTACCGACTCCAGCGCCAGCTCGGGCATCACGGCCACCCCGAGCCCGGCCCCGACCAGCCCGAAGACGGCCGGGTAGTCATCCGTCGCGAAGTCGATGCGCGGCGTGAAGCCCGCGCTCTCGCAGACCTCCACCAGATGACGACGGCAGCGCGGACAGCCGGCGATCCACGGCTCGCGCTCCAGCTCGGCGATCCCGATCCGCTCCGCTCCGGCGAGCCGGTGCCCCTCCGGAACGACGCCGATGAGGCGGTCGGTCAGCAGCGGCCGTACGACCAGGTCGTCCCACTCCGCGCCGGCGGCGGGGTCGGCGCCGCGCACATCGGGGTAGCGGAAGGCCAGCGCGATCTCGCAGTCGCCCTCGCGGAGCTTCTCCACCGAGCGCGGCGGCTCCGCCTCGACGAGGGAGACCCGGGTGCCCGGGTGGGCGGCCCGCATCTCGGCGAGCGCGGTCGGCACCAGCGTCGAGCTGCCGCTGGGGAAGGACACCAGCCGCACCCGCCCCGCCCGCAGCCCCGCGATGGCCGCGATCTCCTCCTCGGCGGCGGTCAGGCCGGCCAGGATGCCCGTCGCGTGCCGCACGAGGGCCTCGCCCGCCTCGGTCAGGCGCATCTCACGGCCCGTCCGGATCAGCAGGGGCGTGCCGGCCGACTGCTCCAGAGCCTTCATCTGCTGGCTGACGGCGGGCTGGGTGCAGCCCAGGTCGCGGGCCGCGGCCGAGAACGAACCGGTGGTGGCCACCGCGCGCAGCACCCTGAGATGACGAGCCTCGATCATAGAACCGAGCATAAGCCCACCTTGGAGCAGGTGCGAAATAATCAGTGGCTGCTTTGAGAGTGCCCGCCTACTCTTGATGCCCATGCACCTGATCTCCGTGAACTTGGGCCGTGACCGCACCGCCGACGACCGCCCCGGCCTCACCGGCGCCTTCACCGGCGGCATCGGCACCGGCATCGACAAGCGCCCCGTCGCCGGGCCCGTCGCCGTGGCCGCCCCCGGCCCGAAGGGCACGGCGGGCAGCGGGCTCGCGGGAGACACGTTGGTCGACCTCCGCCACCACGGCGGGGACCACCAGGCGGTGTACGCGTTCGCCCGCGAGGACCTCGACGGCTGGGAGCGGGAGCTGGGCCGCTCGCTGCCGGACGGCTCGTTCGGGGAGAACCTCACCACGAGCGGCGTCGACGTCAACGACGCGCGCATCGGGGAGCGTTGGCGCATAGGTACGGATCTGCTGCTGGAGGTCGCCTCGCCGCGCATACCCTGCCGTACGTTCGCCGACTGGCTGGGTGAGACGGGCTGGATACGCCGGTTCACACAGGAGGCCGCGCCCGGTGCGTATCTGCGCGTCATCGAGCCGGGCGAGATCCGTGCGGGCGACCCCGTCACCGTCGTCCACCGCCCCGGCCACGAGGTGAGCATCTCCTTCGCCTTCCGTGCCGTGACGACCGAACGGGACCTGCTGCCCGGCGTCCTGGCCGCCGGGGACGCGCTGGATCCGCAGATGCGGGAGAAGGCCCTGACGTATATGGAGCGCCAAAAGCCGTCCGCCCAGCGCCCGGAGGGGCAAGGATCCCACCGGGACGGCAGCCAGGACGACACGCCGAGCACTAACGTTCTTGTATGACGACTGCACTGATCACGGGAGCCACAGCCGGCATCGGCGCGGCCTTCGCACGGCGGCTGGCGGCCGACGGACACAACCTGGTCATCGTCGCCCGCGACGAGAAGCGACTGAGCGAGCAGGCGACCGAACTCCACGACCGCCACCGGGTGGAGGTGGAGGTGCTCCGCGCGGACCTGTCGCAGGACGCGGGCATCGCGGCGGTCGAGGCCCGGCTCTCGGATCGCAAGAACCCGGTGGACCTGCTGGTCAACAACGCCGGCTTCGGCAACAGGGGCCGCTACCTCGAGGTTTCGATGGCCGACGAGCTGACCATGCTGAAGGTGCACTGCGAGGCGGTGCTGCGGCTGACCTCGGCCGCGGCCGCGAGCATGCGCGAGCGCAGGCGCGGCGGGGTGGTCAACGTCGCCTCGGTCGCCGCGTTCGTCCCCCGGGGTACGTACGGGGCGAGCAAGGCGTGGGTGGTGCAGTTCACCCAGGGTGCCGCTCGGGACCTGGCGGGAAGCGGGGTGCGGCTGATGGCGCTGTGCCCGGGCCTCGTCCGGACGGAGTTCCACCAGCGGGCCGGGATGGGGACGGACAACGTGCCCGGCTGGATGTGGCTGGACGCGGACAAGCTGGTGGAGGCCGCCCTGAAGGACCTGGCCCGCGGCAAGGCGCTGTCCATCCCGGATCCGCGGTACAAGGCGCTGACCGGCCTGATGAAGCTGGCCCCGCGCCGGGCGGTCTCGCGCGCGGGCGCGACGACGGGCCGCAGGTACGGGCCGAAGTAACGGAACACCGGCCTCCCGGGCGGGCAATCCAGGTCTAGCCTGGAAATATCACCCGGGAGGCGCCATGACATTCGTACAGGTAATCGACTGCAAGACCAGTCGATACGACGACATGAACCGGCTGATGGACAGCTGGATCGCGGCCACCGAGGGCAAGCGCACCGCCACCCACTCGATCGTCGGCCGTGACCACACCGACAGTGACCACTACGTGGAGATCATCGAGTTCCCGTCCTACGCCAAGGCGATGGAGAACTCGAACCTCCCCGAGACCAACCGGATCTTCGAGGAGATGGTCGCGCTCTGCGACGGCATGCCCTCCTTCACCGACCTCGACGTGGTCCGCGACGAGCAGCTGAACAAGGCGACGGCCCGCCGCTTCTACGAGGAGGTCGCCATCGGCGGCGACCTGGACCTCATCGACGAGCTCTTCACGGCCGACTACCGCGACCACGACGTCGGCAAGGAGGAGGAGACCGTCGTCGGGTGCGAGGCCATGAAGCAGGATGTGGCGGCCTGGCGGGACGCCTTCGACTTCGACTTCACCCTCCACTGCCAGCCGGCCGAGGGCGATCAGGTCATCGCCCACTGGACCTGGCGGGGCACCCACAAGGGCGACTTCATGGGTCTGCAGCCCACCGGCCGGACGGCCACCATGGACGGCGTGACGATCCACCGCTTCGTGGACGGGAGGATCGCGGAGGGTTGGTGGATCTACGACATGCTGGGGCTGCTGCGACAGCTGGGCGCGGCGGGCCCGTAGGAGTGCCGGGCTCGCAGGAGCCCTGGGTTCGTGGAGCCCTGGGTTCGTGGAGCCCTGGGTTCGTGGAGCACGAACGGCCCGGCCCGGCCCCCCTCTCGGGGAGACCGGGCCGGGCCGCTGTACGAGGTGCGTCAGTGCGAGTGGCCGTGACCGTGGCCGTGACCGGCCTCGGCGGACTCCTCTTCCTTCTTCTCGACGACCAGGGTCTCGGTCGTGAGCAGCAGGGAGGCGATGGAGGCGGCGTTCTCCAGGGCGGAGCGGGTGACCTTGACCGGGTCGATGACGCCGGCCTTCATCAGGTCGCCGTACTCGCCGGTCGCGGCGTTGAAGCCCTGGCCCTTGTCGAGCTCGGCGACCTTCGAGGTGATGACGTAGCCCTCGAGGCCCGCGTTCTCGGCGATCCAGCGCAGCGGCTCGACGACGGCGCGGCGGACGACCGCGACACCGGTGGCCTCGTCGCCGGTCTTGTCCAGGCCGCCCTCCAGCACCTTGGCGGCGTGGACGAGCGCGGAGCCACCACCGGAGACGATGCCCTCCTCGACCGCGGCGCGGGTCGCGGAGATGGCGTCCTCCAGACGGTGCTTCTTCTCCTTGAGCTCGACCTCGGTGGCCGCACCCACGCGGATGACGCAGACGCCACCGGCGAGCTTGGCGAGGCGCTCCTGGAGCTTCTCGCGGTCCCAGTCCGAGTCGGTGGTCTCGATCTCGGCCTTGATCTGGTTGACGCGGCCGACGACGTCCTCGTGGTTGCCGCCACCGTCGACGACCGTGGTGTCGTCCTTGGTGATGGTCACGCGGCGGGCGGAGCCCAGCACGTCCAGACCGGCCTGGTCGAGCTTGAGGCCGACCTCCTCGGCGATGACGGTGGCACCGGTGAGGGTGGCCATGTCGCCCAGCATCGCCTTGCGGCGGTCGCCGAAGCCCGGGGCCTTGACGGCCACGGCGTTGAACGTGCCGCGGATCTTGTTGACGACGAGGGTGGAGAGCGCCTCGCCCTCGACGTCCTCGGCGATGATCAGCAGCGGCTTGGAGGCACCGCCCTGGATGATCTTCTCGAGCAGGGGCAGCAGGTCCTGGATCGAGGCGATCTTGCCCTGGTGGATCAGGATGTACGGGTCGTCGAGGACGGCCTCCATACGCTCCTGGTCGGTGACCATGTACGGCGAGAGGTAACCCTTGTCGAAGGCCATGCCCTCGGTGAAGTCGAGCTCCAGGCCGAAGGTGTTGGACTCCTCGACGGTGATGACACCGTCCTTGCCGACCTTGTCCATCGCCTCGGCGATGAGCTCGCCGACCTGCTTGTCCTGCGCGGAGAGCGCGGCCACAGCGGCGATGTCGGACTTGGAGTCGATCGGACGCGAGGTCGCGAGCAGCTCCTCGGAGACGGCCTTGACGGCGGCGTCGATGCCCTTCTTCAGGGCGGCCGGGGAAGCGCCGGCGGCGACGTTGCGCAGACCCTCGCGGACCAGCGCCTGGGCCAGCACGGTCGCGGTGGTGGTGCCGTCACCCGCGATGTCGTTGGTCTTGGTCGCCACCTCCTTGACGAGCTGGGCGCCCAGGTTCTCGTACGGGTCGTCGAGCTCGACCTCACGCGCGATGGTCACACCGTCGTTGGTGATGGTGGGGGCGCCGAACTTCTTGTCGATGACGACGTTGCGGCCCTTGGGACCGATCGTCACCTTCACGGTGTCGGCAAGCTTGTTGACGCCGCGCTCAAGGGCGCGACGGGCGTCCTCGTCGAACTTCAGGGTCTTCGCCATGGGTTACGTATCCTTCGCCGTATCTCTCAAACGAACTGCGCCCCCGGTGCCCGGCTAGCAGGCACGGGAACCAGGGGCGCAGATCAAAAGCATTCGAAAGCTCGAAAGCCTCGGGCTCGAAAGCCTTGGGGTGAATTACTTCTCGACGATCGCGAGAACGTCGCGGGCCGAGAGGACGAGGTACTCCTCGCCGTTGTACTTCACCTCGGTGCCGCCGTACTTGCTGTAGAGCACGACGTCACCGACCTGCACGTCGAGCTCGACGCGCTTGCCGTCCTCGACACGGCCCGGGCCCACGGCCAGGACGACGCCCTCCTGGGGCTTCTCCTTGGCGGTGTCCGGGATGACCAGGCCGGAGGCCGTGGTCTGCTCGGCGTCGAGCGGCTGGACCACAATGCGGTCCTCGAGCGGCTTGATGGCAACCTTGGAGCTGGCGGTCGTCACGATCCGACCTCCCCCTTCGGAGATCCGGGGTTAACTGTCTGAGGGTGGCGACCTGGTGGATCCGTCGTCGCGGGTGCCGGATCCGCCCGTCGCCTTGTCTGGCACTCGCCGGTGGAGAGTGCCAACGGAGCCGAGACTATGACGCGGTTAGCACTCGGTCAAGCGGAGTGCCAATTCATCGCGCGGCGAGCTTTGGCTACCCGCTGTGCCGGGGACGTACTCCTGGGACTTCACCCCGGGCGCCGGACCACGGCTCCGCGCGGCGTCCTCGAACCCCCGGCTCCCGTCGTGAGCCGCCCCCGGACCGGCTGGGCGGAGCTACAGGTAGTCCTCCAGACGAGCCACCGTGTAGCCCTGCCGCTGGATGCTGCGCAGCATGTTGGTGACCATCCGCGTCATCGAGGTGCCCTTGAGCTCCTGCGGGCCGCGGAAGTGCGCCAGGACGATGTCGCCGGGGCGCAGCTTGTCGCTCTGCGCGTAGCGCATGTCGTTGATCTGCATCGTGACCTCCCAGAGCACGAGCGCCCGCACCCCGCAGCCGCCCGCGGCGGTGAGCGTGGCGTCGTTGTAGTTGCCGTAGGGCGGCCGGAAGAGCGCCGGGCGGGTGCCGAGACGCTTCTCCAGGGCGTCCTGCTGCCCGCATATCTCGCGCCGCTGGGCGTCGGCGGAGAGGGTGCGCAGGTCGGGGTGGGTGAGGGTGTGGTTGTCGACGCCGTTGCCGAGGGCGCGCAGCTGGTCGAAGTAGCCGTAGCCGCTGCCCGCCCGGGAGATGCTGTCCGTCAGGAACATGGTGAACGGCAGCTTCAGGTCCTTGGCCATCTTCAGGAATTCGGGGTCCTTCTCCGCCCCGTCGTCGAACGTCACGAAGACGACCTTGTCCTGGGTGGGTATCCGCCGCACCGTCCGCGGGGTACCGCCCGGCCTCACGTCCTGGAGCAACTTGGTGGCGGGCGGGGCCGGCGGGGCGGCGAGCGGCTTGTCCAGCCCCCAGCGGCGGTACGCGTCGTCGGGCGCCGCGGGTGTCGTGGACGCGGCCGGAGCGGACGAACCCGCCGCGTGCGGCTTCTTGTCGCGGGCGGAGGAGGAGCCGGAGCACCCGGAGAGAAGACCGGTCAGCAGCAGGGCGGCGGAGGCGAGGGCGGCGGCGCGAAGGCGGCGGCCGGAAACAGACGGGCTCACGCGAACGATTCTTGTGCATGCGTTCGACGCGTCCGCGGGGGGCGGGCGGCGCCCGGGCGGGCCTCAGGGCGACGGTAGAGCTGCGACAGCCGCCGCCCACGGGTACGACTCCACGCTGTCGCCCTGCTCGGGCTCGTAGCCGTCCTTGCCCAACAGCACCCTCACGCCCGCGTCCCGCAGGAACGCCACACTGCGGGCGAAGACGGGGTGCGCCGCCTGAGCGGCGCCCAGATGGGGGAGGGCCACGAGGGGCAGGCCGAGGCCGATCGCCTCGGTGATCAGGCCGAGCGCCAGGGTGTCGGAGATGCCGGCGGCCCACTTGTTGACCGTGTTGAAGGTGGCGGGCGCGACCAGGATCGCGTCGGGCGGCGGCAGCACGTCGGGCTCCCCGGGGAGCTTGTACTGATGCCGCACGGGGTGACCGGTCAGCGCGGCGAGGGCGGGGACCTCTGTTTCCAGCCACCGGTGGGCGTACGGGGTGAGGACCAGGCACACGTCCCACCCGGCGGCCCGGGCGGCGCGGACTCCGTCGGCGGCCCGGACGGCCGGCGCCGCGGCGCAGCAGACCAGGTAGAGGGTGCGCTTCGTGGTCGTCGTCACCAGGGCAGTCCACCGCGTGCGGCACCGGCCCGCAAGAGAGAATGAGACACGTGCCAGCACCGATCTCCCCCACCGACGCCTTCACCGCCCTCCTCACCGACGAGGGCCGCGCCCTCCTCGACGGACTGCGCGACTACGACCCCTCCCAGGAGCTCGCCACGGCGACCCGGCTGCGCCGCGAGCACCCGGCGGACCTGGTGTCGGCGGCCCTCGGGCAGGCACGCCTGAGGCAGCGCGCGGTGGCGAAGTTCGGTGCGGAGGACGCGTACCGGATGTTCTTCACGCCGCACGGCGTGGAACAGGCAACGCGCGCCTCCGTCGCGCTCCACCGCGCCCGGCGCTTCTCCGCGCTCGGCGTGCGCCGCCTCGCGGATCTCTGCTGCGGCAACGGCGGCGACGCGATTGCCCTGGCCCGGGCCGGCATCTCGGTGCTGGCCGTCGACCGTGACCCGCTGACCTGCGAGGTCGCCCGCGCCAACGCCGAGGCGCTGGGCCTGGCCGACCTCATCGAGGTGCGGTGCGCCGACGTCGCGGAGGTCGACGCCTCCTCGTACGACGCCCTCTTCGTGGACCCGGCGAGGCGCGGCGGCCGGGGCCGCATCTTCGACCCGGAGGCGTACTCCCCGCCCCTGTCGTGGGCCGTCCAGGCGGCTCGTTCCGCCCCCCGCGCCGCACTCAAAATCGCGCCGGGCGTGCCGCACGAGGCGATCCCCGACGACGCCGAGGCGGAGTGGATCTCGGACGGGGGCGATGTGAAGGAGGCCGTGCTGTGGTTCGGCACGCAGCCGGGTACGCGGCGGGCGACGCTGCTGCCGGGCGGTGCGTCCCTGGTCGGGCGGGGACTGCCGGACCCGGCCGTACGGCCCGTGGGCCGCTATCTCTACGAGCCGGACGGCGCCGTGATCCGCGCGCACCTGGTGGCGGAGGTCGCGGAGGAGCTCGACGGCGGGCTGATCGACGAGACGATCGCGTACGTGACGAGCGACGAGCTGCGGGGGACGGCTTACGCGGCGGCGTACGAGGTCACGGACGTGCTGCCGTTCAACCTGAAGCGGCTGAAGGCGATCGTGCGGGAGCGCGGGATCGGCGTCGCCGTCATCAAGAAGCGGGGGTCGGCGGTGGAGCCGGAGGAGCTGCGCAGGAAGCTGAAGCTGGGCGGCCCGAACTCCTGCGTCATCGTGCTGACGCGCGTGGCGGGCGCGCCGACGATGCTGCTGGGGCAGCCGGTGACGCAGGGCTAGACCGTTCTTTGCCCGGTGTGCGGCCAGCGGTTCGATCTACTGCGGACATCCCCGCCATGCTCTGTTCTGGTGACCTACGCGGCATGAACGTATCCGCGCCCGGGCACGACCGTTGCGCTGGGCGTGAGGACGCACCGCACGGGCTCTGCTCTCGCCCTGTTCATCGGCTTGCTCACCGGCATCGCGCTGCCCGCGGCGCCGGCATGGGCCGGCGGCCTCGGCGCCGGCATCCTCTCCCCAGCCGTCGACAACGGCTGCGCCAACCACGACTGGCGATCCACCGCCCGCGGTGGCACGACCACCGCCGCCGGAGCCGCTGGAGGCGACCGGGTGGCGGTCCCTGTTGCCGGCCCCCTCAACCAGTGCGGCGGCGCCGACGTCCCGGTCTCCCTCGACCAGCTCTTGAAAAAGTCGATCGACATCCAAGGGGGGCAGGCCACCATCGGCGAGCTGATGAATGCTGCCGCTGCCACCAATCGCGTCACCTTTGACCCCGCGGCGTTTGAGTAAGTCGCTGCCGGGGCCGGTAACGGCGTCAGTCGCCCCGCCAGATGTTGTCGAAGGCCGACTGCTCGATGGCTCGCCGTTGCCGGAGGAGCTCCAGCTCCATCACCGCGCCATTGACCGCGGCGAGCACGGTGTCCACCGCGTCGTCGGCCACGCCCGGAGCGGCGGCCTCCGCGTTCCCCTCGTCGCGGATCCCGACGGCCGTCACGAGGGCGGTCAGGGCGGGCTTGCCGGTCTGCCGGAGCTCCCCCGCCAGTCGGCGCCCGGACGCATCGGTCAGCACTGGCCGACCGGGCCGGAAAGTCATCCAGCTGCGACGCTGCCGCCTGACGTGCCCGTCCGCCTCAAGAGCGGCCACGTAGGCCGAGGCCAGGTCGCGTCCCCTGCGCCACAGCCAGTCGTCGACCGACTCGTACGGTGCTTCCCGGACGAGGGCGGCCACGGCCTGGTCCAGCAGGCGGTCAGCCGTCTCCGTCCGGTGGCCGGGCACGATCCGATCGCCCTGATCACCGCCCAGCGTGACGGCCCCGGCGGCCAGCAGATCGATCAGCTCGGCGCCCGCCAGCGCCAGCGAGATCTCACCTCGCTCGACGGGGTGGCCGGGCGCCTCGTCCATGACGGTGATCACCAAGTCCCGGGGTGTGGTCATGGAAACGCTCCAGGGGTAGCCGATCAGTCCGCGAACTTTTTGAGCTGCTCGGTTTCCAGCGTGAACCCGACCGGGGCGGGGAGCTCGACCGGCATGCCGTACGGCCGTGACGTCAGGCTGCGGTAGCTGCCGTCCTTCGGTTCGGAGTGGACCGTGGCCGTGCAGTCTTCGGGGTCGATGAGGAGGTAGACCGGGATCTCCGCTGCCGCGTAGGCGTCGCGCTTCTTCAGGCACAGCTTCTGGAGCCACCTGATGATCTCGTCGTGATCCCCGTCCGGCACCGGCTTGACCTCGATCTTTCCATTGATCAACTCCAGGCGCACGGTGTCGGGGGTCATGGCGTCGCCTCCTTGCCCCCATCGTGCCCCGACATCGGGTGGTGCGTCATGCACCGCGGTCATGCGTGATTCCTTTCGGGTTCGCGGTTGATCGCCCGGAGGAGGGCCGCCTTTGCGTGCACCTCCTCCGGCGAGAGGGCCGCCGGTGCGGCGACCGTATGTGGTTCGCCCCGGCAGTCGCGGCAGAGGCCACCGGGGAGCGCCTCCGGGCGGCCGGGGGCGGCGCAGACGGTGCACTCGACGAGCCGGAGCGTCGGGGCCGCCGCGTCCGGCCGCTGCTCGGGAGGCAGCTTGTCGACGAGTCGACGGCGGGCCAGCGCCGCCGCATGATGCACGGGCGACGGCAGCCCGTCTGTGAGGGCCCGTACGACATGGCCCTCTCCGGCGCCCCGTTCCAGCCATGCCGCTGCCAGCGGTTCCAGGTCGACGCAGTCGGCGTGCGACAACGTCATGCGGGGGTCCGTGCGGCCGACGGTGGCCAGCACCGCGTACGCGCGTGAACGGCGCGCGGGCGCCGTCGGCTCGGGGACCTCACCCGTGAGGACGGACGTCCACCAGGCGTCGCCCCGCGCGGTGCGCGAGAAGTAAGAGCGCGTCACCCAGTGATAGGCGCCGTCGTCACCCTTGAGGTGTTCCTTTACCCGGCGCAGGTGCCCGGCTTCGGAGAGCCGTCGCAGGGCGGTACGACAGGCGGCCTGGCCGTATGCGGGGAGCTGGGCTGCCAGCGTTTTCGCGTCCATGGCCGCGCCCTCGGGCAGGCGGTCGACGAACACGGCGATCTGCGCCTCGCGGGGCGGGAGGTGTGCGAAGTCGGTGGCGGTGCGCGGGGATTGGTCCGGCGCGCTCTTCTTGCCGTAGCCCGACTTGGCCATCGGGTACGCGTGCGGGGCGCGCGCGGCGGCGCTAGGGTTGGCGTCAGCCATGGATCGACTCTCATTCGATCTTGATGGTCAGACCCCGGCTTGGTGCTGCTAACACCGACCGGGGTCGTCTATTGTTCCGGACGCTAGAGGATCGCGACGATGCGTCGCAACCGGATCACGGAAAGTGAACTGCGCGTGGTATACGCGTGGTTGGGGAGGGTGGGTGGGTTGAACCCACCGCCCATTCCTTACAAAGAGGGCTCGGAGCCCGGAGCTCAAGCCCCGGCATCAAAGAGCTCCGCTCCGCTGCGCTGCGCGGACATGAAGTGTCTCTGCGCCGCAGCGCGGCTTGGGCGGGGAGGGCCCCGGGGCTCCGCCCCTTGAGCCCGCCCGCTGCGCGGACTTGCCGTGCACATCCGGCACGGCAGTGTTCCCCCGATACCCGGGCCGCACGCCGCGCACCACTCCCGCTCCGGGCTCGCCCAGCAAGGCCGCGCCAGCGGGCGGCCTCCGGGGGCGGAGCCCCTGGTGCCTCCGCCCCCAAGCCGCGCAGCGGCGCAGCGCACACTCGCCACCGCGAAGCGAAGCGGAGCGACCCCCTGCGCTCAGCCCCCGACGGCGAGGGCAGCGACGAACGTCGCCCAGGAGGGCGCTGGGAAGGCCAGTTCCGGCCCGGGTATTCGCTTCGAGTCCCGGACCCGTACCTCCCGGGGCCCGGGGCTCACCTCGATGCAGTTGTCGGCGTGCTGATTGCTGTAGCTGGACTTAAACCACGAACTCATGCTGCTCACAGCTCCTCCAGCAGCTTGGCGATGAACCGAGCGGAATCATCTGGGCTGAGGGCCACTTGATAGATCAGCGAGAGAGCATGACCGATGTCGCTGACCCTTTCAGACTCGGTCACGAGCACCCCCGCGAAGCTGCCCTCCTGGTAGGCAATCCGCTCATTGCCGGGCAACTCCATCATGACGACTGAACCGTTGAGCCCCAGTTGATGCGCTCCACTCGGCATGACCTGGATCTTTACATTGCGCCGGGCGCCAACATGCAGCAAGTGCCGCAGCTGCCCCTTATGGGTCTCGATGTCGCCGAGTGGAACAGACAGAGGCGTCTCACCGATGACGAAGGAGAATGCCGTGGACTGTTTGTCCAGCGCTTGGTGGCGTCGAAGCCTGACGGCGACCCACTCGTCAATGGTCGTGTCATCCAGAGGTGGCCAGCGCTTACCAAACAGTGCCCGCGCGGTCCCCTCGGTCTGAAGCAACCCTGGGATGAGCATCGGCTCACTCGAACTCAGTGCGAGCGCTTCGGCCTCGTACTGGAAGTAGTCCTGCGCCGCCGACCGCGGCCCCTCCGGCTTGAGGAACGGGTGCGCCGCCTCCAGCAACCCACCCGCCCCGCACATCTGGTCCGCAACCTGCAGCACCCGCAAACTCGGCCGCCGCCGCCCCTGTTCCATCGACTTGATGGCCTCGTAGCCGTACCCGGCCTCCTTGGCCAGTTCCTCCCGCGAGACCCCGCCGCGCTCCCGCCACCGCTTCAGCTGATCCCCGCAGTACCGCCACCCGATCGGCGGCTGAGAGTCCGCTTCTCCCATGGGCCACCCCTTCCCATCGCTACTACATAAAGTAGCCACCTGGGAACACTCAGGTGTCGCAGATCACACACAGAGCCCACGCCCCGAACGGGTGAACCATCGCGTGATCGCACTTATCCGTACCGCCAGTCCGCCGACGATGCCGGTGGGGCACCCAGCCCAGGCGTAGCCTGGCATGAGCGACAAGGGAGGACAGCGATGACCGCCGATCCCATCACCGAGCCGGTGAACAAGCCGCACGAGCAGGACCCCATCGATCTACTGATCGCGATCGAGGAGGCGTCAGAGGCGCCGATTCGACCCGAGTACTTCGAGGGGATGGTGGTTGTGCCACCGCAGCCGGACTTCGAGCACGGCGACGTCGCCGGAGACATCTACCACCAGTTGCGCTGCGCCGGAATCCGGCTGGCCGGCTTCGGTATGGGCTTCCGCACCGGTGTGGACACAGAAGGCAAGGACGAGACCCTCTCTCTCGCCGTCCCTGACTTCTACGTTCTGCGCCGCAAGCCCACCGAACTGGACAAGGCATACCTCAAGGTTCACAAGGGCTGGTACCCGATGGACCTGCTCGCCCTCGTCGGGGAGGTGACGTCCAGCAATCACGAGACGGACACCGGCCCCAAGTACCGCAGTTACGCCGCTGCGGGGGTCCCGATCTATGTGCTCGTCAACCGAGAAGAGAACCGGGTGTACGTCCATACGAACCCGGTTGCCGACCAGGACGAGCCCAGGAAGAGCTTCTACCGCACGACGTCGACTGCCACGCCGGGTGAGAAGCTGCCGCTTCCTGCCCCCTACCCGCCGCTGGACACCTCAGCGCTGCTCCCCTGACCTGCCTGCCCCATTACCTTGGCTCGCCAGCTCGCAACGAAGCGGTTCATAGGGCCGAAGTCCCGGAGCCGGATCACCTCGTCAGCTACCTCGGCCAGTTCCTCGCTATAGGCAGCCAGCGAATCCGGCATGACCGTTGTGACGGCTTGCCGCAACTCAGCCAGCGTGGTGCGCTGCTGCGCAGAAGCCACAGGTTCTCCCATGGACGGAATTCTGTTCCGTACGCTCACCGTACCCAGCCCAAACAGGCATCCGATCACCTGATCGAACGACTGCCGGGCGAGCCTTGACCGCTCGCCCTACGAGTACAGGTTGTCCTTGCTCAGCTCGTGGAAGTGGTCGTGGTCATGACTGTGCTCATGGGCGTGCCCGTGAGCACCCGGCACGTGCGTCTCCGTCACCGGCAGCGACGAGTCCGCCGACAGGTCCCACGACGACGCCGCGCGTCCCCGCGCCACCATCTCCGCGCCCAGCGCCGCCACCATCGCACCGTTGTCCGTGCACAGCTTCGGGTGCGGCACGCGCAGCGTGATGCCCGCGTCCTCGCACCGGCGCGCGGCCATGGCCCGTAGCCGCGTGTTCGCGGCGACGCCGCCGCCGATCATCAGATGGTCGACCCCGTTGTCCTTGCAGGCGCGGACGGCCTTGCGCGTCAGCACGTCGACGACCGCCTCCTGGAAGGAGGCCGCCACGTCCGCGACCGGGACGGTCTCACCCGCCGCGCGCTTGCCCTCGATCCAGCGGGCCACGGCAGTCTTGAGGCCGGAGAAGGAGAAGTCGTATATCGGGTCCCGGGGGCCGGTCAGGCCGCGGGGGAAGCGGATGGCGTCGGGGTCGCCGTCGCGGGCGTAGCGGTCGATGACCGGGCCGCCGGGGAAGCCGAGCTGGAGGACGCGGGCGATCTTGTCGAAGGCCTCGCCCGCCGCGTCGTCGATGGTGGAGCCGAGCGGGCGGACGTCGGAGGTGATGTCGGGGGCCAGCAGCAGCGAGGAGTGGCCGCCGCTCACCAGCAGGGCCATCGTCGGCTCGGGCAGCGCGCCGTGTTCGAGCTGGTCGACGCAGATGTGCGAGGCGAGGTGGTTGACGCCGTAGAGGGGCTTGCCCAGCGCATAGGCGTACGCCTTCGCCGCCGAGACGCCGACGAGCAGGGCGCCCGCGAGGCCGGGGCCCGCCGTGACCGCGATGCCGTCGAGGTCGGAAGCGGCGACACCCGCCTCCTTCAGGGCGCGCTGGATGGTGGGGACCATGGCCTCCAGGTGCGCGCGACTGGCGACCTCGGGGACCACGCCGCCGAAGCGGGCGTGCTCGTCGACGCTGGAGGCGACCGCGTCGGCCAGCAGCGTGTGACCGCGGACGATACCGACGCCGGTCTCGTCGCACGAGGTCTCGATGCCGAGGACGAGGGGTTCGTCAGCCTTGCGAGCCATGGGGGATTCCTTGCACTGCGGAGTTCGGATCGGAGAGGCGCATGACGAGCGCGTCGATGTTGCCGGGCTGGTAGTAGCCGCGGCGCACGCCCACGGGCTCGAAGCCGAAGCGCTCGTACAGGCGCTGGGCACGGGTGTTGTCGACGCGCACCTCGAGCAGCACCTCGTGGCACTCGAAGGCCGTGGCGGTCGTCAGCAGTTCGGCGAGGAGGCGGGCGCCGAGGCCCGTGCTCCAGTGGTCCTGGTCCACGGCGATGGTCTGGACGTCGCCGGTGCCGTCGATGGCGGCGAGCCCGGCGTAACCGATGATGCGGGGCTGCCCGTCGGCGGCGGGCAGGTCCTCGGCCACGACGTAGCGCCGGTTGGCGTTCGCGCCGCGCGCGTGCGCCAGCTCGGACCAGAAGAGCCCTTTGGACCACGCGTCGTACGGGAAGAGCTCGCGCTCCAGCTCCAGCACCGGTGCGATGTCCCACCAGCGCATCTCGCGGATGCGCACGGTCGCGGTCGACGTGCTCACTGGGGTGTGACCACCTTGTAGTTGGCCGGAACCTGCGCGTCCGGGCGGCGCAGGTACAGCGGCTGGTCCGGCAGGAACTCCCCGCCGGTGCGCAGCTTCTCCGCGGCCAGCGCGGCCAGCGCACCGGCCGACTGGTGCTGGGGCAGGTCGGCCCGTACGTCGGTGAAGGCATCCGGGTAGAGGACCGCGCCCGCGCCGACGGCCGTGAGGCCGGCGACCCGCTCGGCGAGCTCGGCCGGGCGGTCCACCGCGGGCTCGGTCAGGCGCGTACGGGCGTCGGCGTACCGGGCCCAGTAGACCTCCTTGCGGCGGGCGTCCGTCGCCACGACGAATTCGCCCTCCAGGCCCGCCTGCCCGGCCGCGTACGCGATGCCGTCGAGCGTGCACAGGCTGTGGACGGGGACGGACAGCACGGCGCCGAAGGTCGCGGCGGTGACGATCCCGACGCGCAGGCCGGTGTAGGGGCCGGGGCCGACGCCCACGACGATGCCGGTGACGGCGTTCAGTTCGCGGCCCGCCTCGCCGAGCACCCGGTCCACGGCGGGCAGCAGCAGCTCCCCGTGCCGACGGGCGTCGACCTGGCTGGACTCGGCGACGACGGACTCGCCGTCGTAAAGGGCGACGGTGACAGCGGGGGTGGCGGTATCCAGAGCGAGCAGCAGCACGAGACAAGCGTACGGCGCGCCATGGGGCGTGCGGTGCGCGCATGGGCCCCGGCCGGGGGCGCGGCGGGGGCACGGACCGGGTGCTACGGTCAGCCGCAAAGCCGTACGAGCAGTACGACCAGTACGAGCGGTACCGGCGACACCGCAGGACAAAGCCGTACGCAGGACGAAAGGGTGCGCAGCGTGGCACGCAGCAGCTCGGGGGTCATCGTGGCCGCGCTCACGGCGGCGGCACTGGCCGGAGTCGGCTTCCTGGCCTACCAGGCGGAGGCCGCGCCCGACCGTCCCGCGAGCTCGCACGCCGCGGGCCGGGGCTCGTCGGACAAGGCGAAGGACCAGGGCTCGGACGCCTCGGGCAAGGGCACCGGCGCCACCGGCCAGGGCCAGGGCGCCGACGCGGCGCCGGACGGCTCGGGCACGGGCCTGCGGGTCGTCTACGGGCTCGGGCAGAAGCGGGTGTGGCTGGTCGGCTCCGACGGCAAGGTCATCCGCAGCTACGAGGTGGCGCCCAGCACCGTGAACCCGCCGCCGGGGAACTACGCGGTGACCTCGCGGTCGCCGAACGTCACCGGTTCGGACGGGATTCCGGTCGAGCACGTGGTGCGCTTCCACCGGGACGCCGTCACCGGCATCGTCTTCGGCTTCAGCGCGGCGGTGGACGGCTCGTCGCCGGACCCGGCCTCGGCGAAGAAGACGGGCGCGATCCGCGAGAAGCCGGCGGACGGCCGGGCGATGTGGGAGTTCGCGGTCGCCGACACGAAGGTCGTCGTCGTCCCGTAAGGAACGCGACAACCGCGAGGCCCCAGGGCCGCGGAGCCTCGTGAAGACCCGCGGAAGACCCGCGGAAGACCCGCGGAAGACCCGCGGAAGACCCGCGAAGACCCCCCGAGGCCCGCGACGCCGGGCGATGCCGCACGGTCCGTGTCACCCGTCCGGGCTACACGGCACGCATCGCGCGTCGCAGCCGCACGGGACGGATCGTGCGTCGCCCGGTCGCACGGGACGGATCGTGCGTCGCCCGGTCGCACGGGACTGGTTCGAGCGCCGCCCGGTCGCACGGCACGGGCCGACCACCGGAGCCCCACGGGACGGGCCGACCGCCACCCGCCGCACGGCACCGGTCAATCACCGCAGCCCCACGAAACGGGCCGACCGCCGCAGTCCCCACCACGCGGAGCACGCGCCGCAGCCTCAGGCGGCGTCCCGCTGGATGGGCCGCTGGCGCGTCCGCGGCCCGGCTTCGCGCGCCTCGTCCTCCGCCTCGTCCTCCGGCGCGTGCTCCGCCCCGTCCCCCGCCCCGTTCCCCGCCCCGTCCTCCGGCGCGTCCGGCGCGGGTGCCTTGGGCGGCGTGGAGACGGCGTCGGCCGCGGCGCAGGACGCGAGGAGGTCACGCATCGACGGGGGGCGCTCCTCGGAGCGGTCCGCCTCGGCGGCAGTGGGCTCTTGGGCCGGCATCAACGCCTCCTGGGGCAGCTCGGGCCGGGCAGAGAAGTTAGGTAGACCTAACTGGCTCTCCGTACTCCATGTGACCACGCCCGGCGGCGCACGCGCAACATCTTGCCGACGCCTTGTCGGAACGCACAGCAGAGCGTACTGCGAGGCGTGCCCCAGGAGGTACGGCGAAGCCTGCCGCGGACGCGCCGCGAGCCCGCGCTCGGGGGTCAGCCCAGCGACGTGAGATCCGCGCCCGCCCAGCGCTCACCGACGCCGGTAATGGTCACACTGCGTACATCGTCGGCGTCGTCGGCCGGGGCATCCAGACCCACCGCCCGCTCGATGACGACCCGCAGCCGGTCCTCCGACAGCTCCTCGACCTTGCCGTCGCCCCACTCGACGACGATCACGGACTCCGGCAGCGAGACGTCGAGGTCCAGGTCCTCCATCTCGTCCAGGCCGCCCGAGAGCCGGTAGGCGTCGACGTGGACCAGGGCGGGGCCGTCGCCCAGCGGCGGGTGCACTCGGGCGATGACGAAGGTCGGGGAGGTCACGGCGCCGCGGACGCCGAGCCCCTCGCCCAGTCCGCGGGTCATCGTCGTCTTGCCGGCGCCCAGCTCACCGGAGAGCAGGACCAGGTCGCCCGGGCGCAGCAGCGCGGCCAGCCTGCGGCCCAGCTCGCGCATGTCCTCGGCGGACTTGACCGTGAGCTGCGTGGCCGCGGCCGCCGGAGCCGCGGAGGTGTCGTGCGGGACGTTCATATCCGCCGATGGTACGGGGCCGCGGCGGCAGTACGAAGTCTCAGGCGCCCGGCTGCGCCCCGGCCGGGCGCTCCTGCGGGACCTCGCCCACGCCGGCCGCGGCCAGCAGCCCGGCCAGGTGCGCGCCAACCGTCGCCGGCTGCTCCAGCATCACCAGATGCCCCGCTCCCGGGACGATGACCAGCTCGGCGTCCGGCAGCGCCCCGGCGATGACCTCGCTGTGCCCGCTCGGCGTGATCAGGTCCTTCTCGCCCGCCAGGACCAGCACGGGCAGGTGGTCAAAGGCGGCCAGCGCCGCCACCTTGTCGTGCGCGTCGAAGGCGGGGTAGAACGCGGCGACCACGTCCACGGGCGTCGCCTCGATCAGCCGCTCGGCGAACCGGGCGACGGCGGGGTCGACGTCCTTCGACCCGAACGAATAGCGCTTGATGATGCCCGCGAAGAGGTCCGCGGTCGCCCGCCGTCCCCTCTCGATGAGCTCGGTCTGCGCCACCATCAGCTTGAAGGCGCCCGGCAGGACGGCCCGGCGCATCAGGTTCATGCCGGCGGCCGGGAGCCCGAACGTGACCTCGGAGAGCCTGCCCGAGGACGTGCCGATGAAGGCAGCGCCGACGACGCGCTCGGCGATCAGCCGGGGGTGGTGGGCGGCCAGGGCCATGGTCGTCATGCCGCCCATCGAGTGCCCCACCAGCACCAGCGGCCCCTCCGGGGCGGCGGCGTCGATGACGGCCTTCAGGTCGCGGCCGAGCAGGTCGATGCTGACGTCCTCGGTGCCCTCGCCGCTCCTGGCGCAGGCGGAGCGGCCGTGGCTGCGCTGGTCCCAGAAAACGGTGCGGACGGCGCCGCGCAGGGCGGCGCGCTGGAAGTGCCAGGAGTCCTGGTTGAGGCAGTAGCCGTGGCTGAAGACGACGGTGACGGGGGGCCCGGGCCGACGGCCGAAGAACCGGGGGCCCCGCCGGCCGCCTTCGGCCGGCTCGACCTCGTCCACCTCGTAGTGGAGCTCGGTGCCGTCCTCGGCGACCGCGATGCCGGGGGTGCCGCGCAGTGTTCCGTACGGGCCGGCCGCGTCCAGCGCGAGCCGCGCCTTGCGGCGCATGCCGCGCCCGACGGTGAGCCGCTCCAGGGCGACGCCAGCCGCGGCCCCGGCGGCGACGACTCCGACCGCCGCGCCCGCGACGCCCGCCCCGCGCCGCCAGGCGGCCGCGCCCACGCCCGCGACCGCTGTGACCTGCTTGCCCGTACTGTCGCCGCCCTCGCTCATCTCACGCCCCCGTGTCGCCGCTCTCGGTGCCGCCCTCGTCGCCTTCCCGGATCTCTCCCACATAGACGCGCGGAACGCGCGCGGAGATGCGTGTGACGACCTCATAGGCGATGGTTCCGGTCGCCCGTGCCCAGTCCTCGGCGGTCGGTTCGCCCCGGTCCCCGGGGCCGAAGAGCACCGCTTCCTCGCCCGGCTGCGCGCTGTCGCCGCCCAGGTCGACGACGAACTGGTCCATCGCCACCCGGCCCGCGACCGTGCGCCACTTGCCGCCGACCAGCACCGGGCCGGTGCCGGAGGCGGCACGCGGGATGCCGTCCGCGTACCCGACGGGAACCAGCGCGAGGGTGGTCCCGCCGGGTGTCGTGTACAGATGGCCGTAAGAGACACCGTGGCCGCCCGGCACGCTCTTGACCGAGGCGAGGGAGGCGGACAGCGTCATGACCGGCTTGAGCCCGAGCTCCTCGGGCGTGCCGACCTCGGGGCTCGGCGAGATGCCGTAGACCGCCACTCCGGTCCGTACGAGATCGAACTGGGCCTCGGGGAGGGTGAGGACCGCCGGGGAGTTGGCGATGTGACGGACCTCGGGGGCCAGCCCCTGGGCCTCGGCGTAGGCCACGGCGTCCTTGAAGACGCCCAGCTGGGCCTGGATGGAGGGGTGCCCCGGCTCGTCGGCGCACGCGAAGTGCGACCACACGCCGGTGACCCGTACCAGGCCGGCGAGCTCGGCGTCCCGGGCGGCGGCGACGAGCTTCTCCCAGTCGGCGGGCTGGCAGCCGTTGCGGCCGAGACCGGTGTCGATCTTCAGCTGTACGCGGGCGGGGCGGCCCGCGGCGCGCACGGCCCCGGTCAGCTCCTCAAGGGCCCACAGGCCGCTGACGGAGACGTCGATATCGGCCTCGACGGCCTCGCGCCAGGGGCCTCCGGGCGTCCACAGCCAGCACATCAGCCGGCCCGTGTCCCCTGCTGCGCGCAGCGCCAGCGCCTCGTGCGGAGTGGCCGTACCGAGCCACTCCGCTCCGGCCTGCCGGGCGGCTTTCGCGCAGGGCACCGCGCCGTGGCCGTACGCGTTCGCCTTCACGACGGCCATCAGCTGCGCCCGCGGGGCGCGGGCCCGCAGAGCACGTACGTTGGCCCGCAGGGCGGCCAGGTCGACCACTGCACGGGCGCGCATCGCTGTCTCACTCATCCCGGCCAGTGTCTCAGGCCACGGCACCCGGCGGGGCCGGGGTGGGGTGTCGCGTGCGGGACGGCTGGGGAAGGCTGGGCGCATGAGGACTGGCTACAGCGTGGAGACCGTACGGGCCGCCGAGCGCGCGCTCATGGCCGAACTCCCCGAGGGCGCGCTGATGCAGCGCGCGGCGGCCGGCCTGGCCGCGGCGTGCGCGGATCTGCTCGGGCGCGTCTACGGCGCGCGGGTGGCGTTGCTGACCGGCAGCGGGGACAACGGGGGCGACGCGCTGTACGCGGGGGCCCGCCTGGCCCGGCGGGGCGCGGGGGTGACGGCGGTCCTGCTGGCGCCGGAGCGGGCGCACGCGGGCGGGCTGCGGGCGCTGCGGCGGGCCGGCGGACGGGTGGTGGCCGCCGCGGACGGGGTGCCGGCGGTGCGCCGGGCGGATCTCGTCGTGGACGGCATCGTCGGCATCGGGGGCAGGGGCGGCCTGCGGCCCGGCGCGGAGAGCCTGGTGATGGCGGCGGAGGAGGCCGGAGCCCTGGTCCTCGCCGTGGACCTGCCCAGCGGCGTCGACGCGGACACCGGCGAGGTGCGCGGCGCGGCGGTGCGCGCCGACGCGACGGTCACCTTCGGCACGTACAAGCCCGGGCTGCTCATCGACCCGGCGCGCGAGCACGCGGGGGCGCTGCGCCTGGTCGACATCGGGCTCGGGCCGTGGCTGCCGGACGAGCCCGGCGTGGAGGCCCTCCAGCACGCCGACGTGGCCGCGCTGCTGCCGCGCCCGGACGCCGAGAGCGACAAGTACCGCCGGGGCGTGGTCGGCATCGTGGCCGGCTCGGCCCGCTACCCGGGCGCGGCGGTGCTCGCCGTGGCGGGTGCCCTCAGCGGCGGCGCGGGCGCGGTGCGCTACGCCGGGCCGGCGGCGGAGGCGGTGATCGCACGCTTCCCGGAGACCCTGGTCTCGGCCGGCCCGCCCTCGAAGGCGGGCCGGGTGCAGGCCTGGGTGGCCGGTCCGGGCCTGGGTGACGGCGCCGAGGGCCGCCGGGCGCTGGCGGACGTACTGGCCTGTGACGTGCCGGTGCTCGTGGACGCGGACGGCCTGCGGCTGCTCGATCCGGAGACGGTACGCGCCCGGAGCGCGGCCACCGTCCTGACCCCGCACGCGGGCGAGGCCGCCGCCCTGCTGGGCCTCGCCCGCGAGGACGTGGAGTCCTCGCGCCTGGCCACGGTACGGGCGCTGGCCGAGCGGTTCGGCGTCACGGCGCTGCTCAAGGGCTCGACGACGCTGGTGGCCCATGGAGACCACGCGGTGCGGATCAACCCGACGGGGACCCCGTGGCTGGCGACGGCCGGCAGCGGGGACGTCCTGTCGGGCCTGACGGGCTCCCTGCTCGCGGCGGGCCTGACCGGCCGGGACGCGGCCTCCGTGGGCGCCTATCTGCACGGCCTGGCGGCCCGGGAGCTGGGCGCGGCGCCGATCACGGCGATGGGGGTGGCGCAGGAGATCCGGGGGGTGTGGCGGGACGTGTCGGCGGGGTGAGGCTCAGCCGGGCCGCCACCTGGTCCCGGCGGCGTGAGGCTCAGCCGGTTCGCCCCTGGTCCCGGTCCCGCTCGCCCCGCAGCCACACCTCGGGTCGCCCGCCGAGCCGCCTCAGCGCCTCCTCGTGGGCGCTGTTCTTGACGACGAACGCCAGCCCGTCCTCGTAGGAGAGCCTGCCGATCACCGCGTTCGCGTAGTGCTCGGTGTCGAAGCGGTCCCAGGCCCAGGCGAGCTGGGCCCGGACCTGCCGCGAGGGGTGCGTCGCGTACCGCGCCAGGAGGGGGATCGCCCGGTCGTCCGCCACGGTCGTGGCCGTGACGACGACCGCGTGGGCCACCTCGTCCGACAGCCCTTCGGGGCCCGGGAGCAGGTCCAGCACGATCTGTCCCGCCTCCGCCAGCGCCTTGGCCGACTCCGTGTCGCACGGCGGCACCAGCTCCGCCGCCGCCTTCTCGACCCGGGTCCGCACCTCGGGGTCGACCTCGGTCGCCTGCTCCAGGCAGGCCGCGGCCAGCAGGTGCAGCCGGTGGCGGTTGCCGTCCTCGCGGTCGCCGCGCTCCAGGAGCATCCGCAGCAGCTCCGCGCGTGCGCGGGGCGGTGCGTGGCCGACGGCCATCCGCAGCACGTCCTCCCACTGGTCGTCGTGGGCGTGGTTGACCAGCAGGTGGAAGTCCCAGTCGTCGACGGCGGCCTGGGCGCCCAGGTAGTCCTGGAAGGTGCGGTGGATGAAGTCGAGGGTGCCGGTGGTCGGCCGGCGCAGCAGTCCGCTGCGGACGACGAGGTGCCGCAGGATCTCCTCGGCGGTGCCCTTGGCCGCCACGGCCGGCATGGCGGGCAGGGCGCGTTCGAGGATCTCGACGGCCTTGTGCCACTCGATCTCGGACCGGCCGTTGCGGATCAGCCAGTAAGCGATCTTCTGTAACAGCGCGATCTGCGCCTGTTCGAGCTCCGGGCCCTCCAGGCCGACCACGATCTCCCGCTCGCGGTCGCGCCGGATCAGCAGCAGGTCCAGCGCCGCGCGGTAGAGCTCCATGCGGCCGTGCGGCAGGTATCCGCGGCGGGAGCGGTTGAGGGCGCAGATCAGCGCGCACATCAAGGGGTTGGTGGCCAGCCGTCCCAGGTCCCGCTTCGCGACGACGGCCGTGCTCAGGGACTCGCGGAGGATCCCCAGCCGCTCGTCGCCGTCCTGGCCCGCCGCGGTGTGCCACCGGTCGATGAAGGCCAGTACGTCCGCCCGGCTCATCGGCAGCAGTTCCAGCTCGGCGAAGCCGGCGTCCGCGAGCCAGCCCTCCCGTACCGCCGACGGCCGCGTGGTGATGACGTACCGCGCCTCGGGATAGGCGGCCAGCAGGTCCTTGACCCACTGCAGCGTGCGCCGGCGGTCGGCCTCGGGGACCTCGTCCACGCCGTCGATCAGCAGCAGCGCCGTGCCCTCGTCCAGCCGTGCGGTCACCCACCCGCGCGCCGCGGGCGCCCCGGCCAGTGGCCCGGCGGCGGCGGCGAGGAACTCCTCCGGCTGGGGAAGCTCACCCCTGCGGATGAGGGTCCGCAGCGGCAGCATCAGCGGCATGCAGCCGCTCAAGTGGCCCAGCTCCGGCGGCAGGTCACCGCGGGCGGTCGTCGTGGCCAGCCACTGCAGCAGCGTGGTCTTGCCCGACCCGGCGGCGCCCCGCAGCAGTACGCGCCGGTGCCCTGCCAGTGCCTCCTCCGCCCGCTGCGGCGAGGGCACTTCGCGTGCGCCGGCGTCCCCGCGGCGCGGGGCGGGCCCCTCCCCGTCCGTGGCCCGTGGGGCACCGGTCAGCTCCAGGCTGAGGTACGCGGCGTCCAGCGGCCAGGTCTCCCCCTCGCCGTCCGAGAGGGTCAGGCCGATGATGGTCAGCTCACCGGACTTCTCGATGACGTAGTCGCGCAGGCGTCGCTCGAAGGCCTCGATCTCCAGCTGCCGCGGCGACGCCAGTGAGCGCGACTCGGGCTTGTGCCCGGCCAGCAGGCACTCGCTGAGGAAGGTGAACTCCGACCACAAGGTGGCCGACGGGGTCACCGTGAGCCGGCCGTGCCGCCAGCCACCGGGGTCGGCGCACACCACTCCCGCGAGGAGCCCGTCCACGAACACCGCGGCGCCGGACATTCCCGCCCACGGCGAGCCGCCGTCGGCGGCGGGCGCGGGGACAGCGAACCCGCTGTCGAGCACGTGCCGGCCGCTGAGGAGGTTGCTGCCCGGTTTGAGGGTGCCGAGGACCTGCTCGGTGTCGAGCTCGCCGCACGCGTCGCGCTGCACGTGCGGGTAGCCGATGGCCTGGGCGTTCGGCCAGGCCCGCAGGTCGTACGCCCGCCCCCACACGAGCGGTTCGAAGGCGGGCGCGGCCTCCTCGGCCACCGGATCCCGCTCGGCGACGAGCAGCGCGGCATCGCAGCGGCGGTTGTCGTCGCGCGCCCACACCACCCGGCAGCGGACCCTGCCGACGCCACCCGGCACGATCACGGAGGGTGCCTCGCAGTCGCCCACCACATGCGCGGCGGTCAGCACCACATTCGGTGTGAGCAGATAGCCGCTCCCCTGACTCCGCCCGAATACCGCCGCAACGCGTTCCCTCGCCGGGTGCACAGCCCTCTCCCCCGTCGCTCTCCCAAGGGGACTTGACGATACGCCGGCTGCCGCACGGAGTCAGCGGGTTCGGGCGGACGGGCGGACGAGGCGTCCGCCCGGTCCCCCGGACCGGGCGGACGCCGGCCGGTCAGGCCGCGGCCCCCGCGGCACGCAGCCCCGCGATCAGCCACTCGACGGCCGGGCCCATGTCGGGCTCGCGCCATCCGTTGATCACCGCGAGCAGCCGCCAGTACCGCTCGTACCGCGAGTCGTGGCCGATCTCCATGCGCTCCAGCAGCCACGCCCGGAACTCGGGGTTGTCCTGGCGTCCCGTCATCTGAGCCGAGGCGGCGACCAGTTCGTCGACCACCGGACGGGCTTCGGCCGACTCCGGCGCGATCCCCGCCGCCCGGGCCGCGGCCGTCCGCTCCTTGATCAGCGCGGCCTGCCGCCGCGTCTCCTCGACACCGGGCCGGCCGGCCTCCCCCCAGGCCCGCACCTGGTCGTCGGCCGCCCTGCGCATGCCCGCGCGGAAGGCGTCGTCCTGCACCAGCTCCGCCAGCTCCACCCAGGCGCCGACCTGTGCGGGCGAGGGGTCGTCCGGCAGCACCGGCATGGCGTCGCGCATCGTGGCCAGGAAGCCGGGATCGACGTCCAGCCCCTCGAAGGCGCGGTCGATGAAGTCCTCGATCAGGCGGCGGCGCTCCTGATCGGTGAGGTGGGCGAGCTTGTGCATGAGTTCCAACTCCTCCGGTGTCGACCCGCGTCCGGCTACCGCCCCCAGCACGGCCCGGCGCAGCCGCAGGGTGCGGATCTGCGTGTCCAGGGCCTCGGCGTGCACGGCGGCGACCTCGGCGACGGTGACCTCGCGCTCCAGCACGCGCCGGATGGCGCCGAGGCCGACGCCCAGTTCGCGCAAGGAGCGCACGAGGCCGAGACGGGCCAGGGCCTCCGGCCCGTAGAGCCGGTAGCCCGCGGGTGTGCGGTCGGTCGGCGGCACCACCCCCGCATCGGACCAGAACCGGATCGTCTTGACCGTCAGGCCGGTCAGCCGGGCCAGTTCACCGATGGAGTAGAGGGGGGTGCCGTCGTCCATGTCCACCACCTTGATGTCTCCCGTCAGTGGAGGGTCAACTCACTTCTCCGCGATCACCACCGCAGACGCCACTCCCGCGTCGTGGCTGAGCGAGAGGTGCCACGAGGTCACCCCCAGCGCCTCGGCACGGGCGGCCACCGTTCCCCTGACCACGAGTCGCGGCTGCCCGCTGCCCTCCGTGACGACCTCGGCGTCCGTCCACAGCAGCCCGGCGGGCGCCCCCAGGGCCTTCGCCAGGGCCTCCTTGGCGGCGAAGCGCGCCGCGAGGGAGGCGGTGCCCCGCCGCTCGCCACCGGGCAGGAACAGCTCCCGCTCGACGAACAGGCGGTCCGCCATGCCGGGCGTGCGCTGCAGCGCGGCACCGAAGCGGTCGATCTCCGCGACGTCGATCCCGACCCCGATGATCATTCGACCGTCACCGACTTCGCCAGGTTCCGCGGCTGGTCGACCTCGTTGCCACGGGCCGTGGCGAGCTCGCACGCGAAGACCTGGAGCGGCACGGTGGCGACCAGCGGCTGGAGCAGCACCGGGGTGGGCGGGATCTCGATGAGGTGGTCGGCGTAGGGGCGTACGGCCTCGTCGCCCCGCTCGGCGATGACGATCGTGTGGGCCCCGCGGGCCCGGATCTCCTGGATGTTCGACACGATCTTGTCGTGCAGCACCGACCGGCCGCGCGGCGAGGGGACGACCACGACGACGGGCAGGCCCTCCTCGATCAGCGCGATCGGACCGTGCTTGAGCTCGCCCGCCGCGAAGCCCTCGGCGTGCATGTACGCCAGCTCCTTCAGCTTCAGGGCGCCCTCCAGGGCCACCGGGTAGCCCACGTGCCGGCCGAGGAAGAGCACGGTGTTCTTGTCGGCGAGGGACCGGGCCAGCTCCCTGACGGGCTCCATGGTCTCCAGCACCTCCTCGACCTCGCCGGCGATCTCCGACAGCTCGCGCACCACGCTGCGGACCTCGTCGCCCCACTTGGTGCCCCGCACCTGACCCAGGTAGAGCGCCACCAGGTAGCAGGCCACCAGCTGGGTCAGGAAGGCCTTGGTCGAGGCGACGGCGACCTCCGGGCCGGCGTGCGTGTACAGCACGGCATCGGACTCCCGGGGGATGGTGGAGCCGTTGGTGTTGCAGATGGCCAGCACCTTCGCGCCCTGTTCGCGGGCGTGCCGCAGCGCCATGAGGGTGTCCATCGTCTCGCCCGACTGGCTGATGGCGACGACGAGCGTGCGCTGGTCGAGGATCGGGTCCCGGTAGCGGAACTCGCTGGCCAGCTCGGTCTCGCAGGGGATGCGGGTCCAGTGCTCGATGGCGTACTTGGCGATCATCCCGGCGTGGAAGGCCGTGCCGCACGCCACGATGACGACCTTGTCGACCTCCCGCAGCACGGACGCCGGGATCCGCACCTCGTCCAGGGTGAGCGAGCCCGCCCCGTCGATCCGCCCGAGCAGCGTGTCGGCGACCGCCTTGGGCTGCTCGGCGATCTCCTTCAGCATGAAGTAGTCGTAGCCGCCCTTCTCGGCCGCCGAGGCGTCCCAGTCGACGTGGTACGCCCGCACGTCGCCGTCCGCCGGCGCGCCGTCGAAGCCGGTCACGGTGACACCGTCGCGCCGCAGCTCCACGACCTGGTCCTGGCCGAGCTCGATGGCCTCGCGGGTGTGGGCGATGAACGCGGCGACGTCCGAGGCGAGGAAGTACTCGCCGTCGCCGACGCCCACCACCAGCGGCGAGTTGCGGCGGGCGCCGACCACGACGTCCGGCTCGTCCGCGTGCACGGCCACGAGCGTGAAGGCGCCCTCCAGGCGGAGGCACACCTGCCGCATGGACTCGGCCAGGTCGCCGCAGGAGGAGAAGGCCTCCGCCAGCAGGTGGGAGACGACCTCCGTGTCGGTCTCCGAGCCCAGGTCGTGGCCCCGCCCGGTGAGCTCCGCCCGCAGCTCGGCGAAGTTCTCGATGATGCCGTTGTGGACGACGGCGACCCGCCCGGCGTTGTCGAGGTGGGGGTGGGCGTTGGCGTCCGTGGGGCCGCCGTGCGTGGCCCACCGGGTGTGGCCGATGCCGGTGGGGCCGGACGGGAGCGGCCGGCCGGCGAGCTCCTTCTCCAGGTTCGCGAGCTTGCCCGCCTTCTTCGCGGCGGCGAGCCCGCCGTCGGCCAGCACCGCCACTCCGGCCGAGTCATAGCCGCGGTACTCCAGCCGCCGCAGCCCTGCCAATACGACATCGAGGGCGCACTGCCCTCCCACATAGCCAACGATTCCGCACATGGGGTGCAGCGTACGGCCCGGGGGTCAACGCCCGCGGTCGATCCGGTCGATGGCCTCCTGGACCAGTTCCAGGTACTCGACCTCCTCGCAGCGCGGCTTGCTGCCGAGGACGTAGCGGTCGAGGCAGTCATCGAGATCCTGGCCGAGATCCTCCTCCGGCAGCTCGGCGGCGAGGTCGCCGCACACCTGCTCGGCGAGGTCGCCGCGGGCGGCGGCGGGCGCCGGGACGCCCAGTCGCACGAGGTGGCGTACGCGCCTCCTGGCGAGCCGGAGTACCAGAACGAAGACGAACATGACAGGCCCCTCGCGTCGTGCGGACCGGGGGCAGGAACGTAGTACTGACCCGCGAGTAGGTACAGGCCCCGGGCAGAACTTCACCCACGGGGACTTCTCCGCTCCCTTCCGTCACTGCTCAAACGGCACCCCGAAGTCATCCCTCCGCCCCTCCCGCGCGCACAATGGGCCCGTGCCGACCACCATGGAGCAGTCGCAGCAACGACGCCGCGCAGACTCGTCCCCGTTCGTGGACCTGACCCGCGCGGAGTGGAGCGCCTTGCGCGAGAACACTCCGCTGCCGCTGTCCGCGGAGGAGGTCGAGCGGTTGCGCGGGCTCGGCGACGTCATCGACCTCGACGAGGTCAAGGACATCTACCTGCCGCTGTCCCGGCTGCTCAACCTCTACGTGGGCGCCACCGGCAGCCTGCGCGGCACGCTCAACACCTTCCTCGGCGAGACGCTCGGCGAGAAGGGCGCCCAGCGCGGCACGCCCTTCGTCATAGGGGTCGCCGGCAGCGTCGCGGTCGGCAAGTCCACCACGGCCCGGCTGCTGCAGGCCCTGCTGGCCCGCTGGCCCGAGCACCCACGCGTGGAGCTGGTCACCACGGACGGCTTCCTGCTGCCCAACGCCGTGCTGCACCGCCGCGGGCTGATGTCGCGGAAGGGCTTCCCCGAGTCGTACGACCGGCGGGCGCTGACCCGGTTCGTGGCGGACGTGAAGGCCGGCAAGGACGAGGTCTCCGCGCCCGTCTACTCCCACCTGATCTACGACATCGTGCCCGGCGAGCGGCTGACCGTGCACCGCCCGGACATCCTGATCATCGAAGGCCTCAACGTCCTGCAGCCCGCCCTCCCCGGCCAGGACGGGCGGACCCGCGTCGGGCTCGCCGACTTCTTCGACTTCAGCGTGTACGTGGACGCGCGCGCCGAGGACATCGAGCGCTGGTACTACGAGCGGTTCAGGAAGCTGCGCGCCACCGCGTTCCAGGACCCCGAGTCCTACTTCCGCAGGTACACCCAGGTCTCGGAGGAGGAGGCCCTGGACTACGCCCGCCGGAACTGGCGCACGATCAACAAGCCGAACCTGCTGGAGAACGTCGCCCCGACCCGGGGCCGCTCGAACCTGATCCTGCGCAAGGGACCCGACCACAAGGTGCAGCGGCTCTCGCTGCGCAAGCTCTGACCACCGGGACACACATGCTGCATCTGCGGATGATCACGCCCGCCGACCGCACCGACGAGGTCGTCGCCCTCGTCGAGCGGACCGTCGGCACCACCCACCTCGCCGTGCTCACCGGAGCAGCGCGCAGTCCGCAGGGCGACATCGTGCTGTGCGACGTGGCCCGCGAGGCCGCCGACGAGCTCCTGGAGAAGCTGGGGGCCGCGGGTGTGCCGGAGTGGGGCGCGGTCTCCGTCGACGACGTGGACCTGACGCTCTCGCGGCGTGCGGACATCGCCGAGGAGGAGGCCCCGGGCGAGGGCGCGGACGCGATCGTGTGGGAGTCGCTGGTCGGTGAGACGCACGAGGAGTCGGCGCTGACCGTCACGTTCCTGGCGTTCCTGACGGTCGCCACGATGCTCGCCGCGTGCGGCGTGATCATCGACAGCGCGATCCTCATCGTGGGCGCGATGGCGGTGGGCCCGGAGTTCGGCCCGCTGGCCGGGCTGTGCACGGCGATCGTGCGGCGCTCCCCGCGGCTGGCCTGGCGGTCGCTGGCGGCCCTGCTGATCGGCTTTCCGGTGGCGATGGCGCTGACCGGCGGGTTCAGCCTGCTGATGGACTGGCTGGGCCTCTTCCACGAGGCGAAGTTCCTCGCGCCGCGCCCGCAGACGGCGTTCATCTGGCAGCCGGACGCCTTCTCGTTCATCGTGGCGTTCCTGGCGGGCGTCGCCGGAATCCTCTCCCTGACCTCGGCGAAGTCAGGGGCGCTGATCGGTGTGGCGATCTCGGTGACGACGGTGCCGGCCGCCGCGAATGCCGCCGTCGCGCTGTCCTACGGCAACTGGTCGGAGACCCGCGGCTCGGCCGTGCAGCTGGCGCTGAACCTGCTGGGGATCGTCGTCGCCGGCACGCTCACGCTCCTCGCCCAGAGGCTGTTCTGGGCGAGGCAGCGAAAGGAAGCGGCGCTGCAGAGCGCCTAGCCCAGCGCCGACTTCACGACGTCGGCCAGGCGCTGCGCCACCGCGCGCGCCTGCTCGATGTCGGCGGCCTCCACCATCACCCGCACCAGCGGCTCGGTGCCGGACGAGCGCAGCAGCACCCGGCCCGTGGCGCCCAGCTCGGCCTCGGCGGCGTTGACGGCGGCGGCGAGCTCCTGCGAGGAGCCCACGCGGGACTTGTCGACGTCCCGGACGTTGATGAGGATCTGCGGCAGGCGCTCCATGACGGCGGCCAGGTCGGCCAGCGGGCGGCCGGTGGCGGCGACGCGGGCGGCCAGCATCAGGCCGGTCAGGGTGCCGTCACCCGTCGTGGCGTGGTCGAGGACGATGACGTGGCCGGACTGCTCGCCGCCCAGGGCGAAGCCGTTCGCCTTCATCTCCTCCAGGACGTAGCGGTCGCCGACCGCGGTCTGGACGAGCTGGACGCCCTCGCGCTCCATGGCCAGCTTGAAGCCCAGGTTGGACATCACGGTGGCGACGACGGTGTTCTTGCGCAGCGAGTCCGCCTCGCGCATGGCGAGCGCCAGCACGGCGAGGATCTGGTCGCCGTCGATCTCGTCGCCCTTGGCGTCCACGGCCAGGCAGCGGTCGGCGTCGCCGTCGTGGGCGACGCCCAGGTCGGCGCCGTGCTCGACGACGGCGGAGCGCAGCTTGTCCAGGTGGGTGGAGCCGCACTCGAAGTTGATGTTGAGGCCGTCGGGCTCGGTGCCGATGGTGACGACCTCGGCGCCGGCGCGCGAGAAGGCCTCGGGGGACACGCGGGAGGCGGCGCCGTGGGCGCCGTCGATGACGACCTTGAGGCCGTCGAGGCGGTTGGGCAGGACGCCGATCAGGTGGGCGACGTAGTTGTCGAAGCCCTGGTCGTAGTCGCGCACCCGGCCGACGCCGGCGCCGGTGGGCCGGTCCCAGGGCTCGCCGGAGGCGTGGGAGCGGTAGGTCCGCTCGATGCGGTCCTCGAGCTCGTCGGCGAGCTTGTGGCCGCCGCGGGCGAAGAACTTGATGCCGTTGTCGGGCATGGCGTTGTGGCTGGCGGAGAGCATCACGCCGAGGTCCGCGCCGAGGGCGCCCGTCAGATAGGCGACGGCGGGCGTGGGCAGCACGCCCACGCGCAGGACGTCCACGCCGGCGCTGGCCAGCCCGGCCACGACGGCGGCCTCCAGGAACTCACCGGACGCGCGCGGGTCGCGACCCACCACCGCCACCGGGCGGTGGCCCTCGAACGTACCCGCCTCGGCGAGCACGTGCGCCGCGGCGACCGAGAGGCCGAGCGCGAGCTCCGCCGTCAGATCGGCGTTGGCGACACCGCGCACACCGTCCGTACCGAAGAGTCGTCCCACAGGTGTCCTCCGAAAAAGCGGGGCGGGGCCCGAACGGGCCCCGAACATACGTGCCAAGTCCTGACCGGTAATGGCCGAACGCCCCGGCGGCACGGATCGTGCCGCCGGGGCGTTCGGGCAGTGCAGCGAAGCGGCGTGTTTAGCGCTTGCTGTACTGCGGAGCCTTGCGGGCCTTCTTCAGACCGGCCTTCTTGCGCTCGACCGCACGGTCGTCGCGGCTCAGGAAGCCGGCCTTCTTCAGCGGGCCGCGGTTGTTGTCCACGTCCGCCTCGTTCAGGGCGCGGGCCACACCGAGGCGCAGGGCGCCGGCCTGGCCGGAGACGCCGCCACCCGAGATGCGGGCGATGACGTCGTAGCGGTCGTCGAGCTCGAGCACCTTGAAGGGCTCGTTGACTTCCTGCTGGTGCACCTTGTTGGGGAAGTAGTCCTCAAGGGTGCGACCGTTGATCTTCCACTTGCCGGAGCCCGGAACGATCCGGACGCGGGCAATGGCGTTCTTGCGGCGGCCCAGGCCGGCGGCCGGCTGCGGGTCTCCGAAACGGGACGCGAGCGACTCGGAGGTGTACTCCGACTCAACGACCTCGGTCTCGGTGGTGTACTCCTCGACGCCCTCGTCGAGCGGCATCTCGGGGGTGGTCTCAGCCACGATTCTCCTCAGACTTTCTGGTTCGGCGGTGGCCGGGACTTAGCCCTGCTTGACCTGGGTGATCTCGAACGGCACCGGCTGCTGGGCGGCGTGCGGGTGCTGGTCGCCCGAGTACACCTTCAGCTTCGAGAGCATCTGACGGCCGAGGGTGTTCTTGGGCAGCATGCCCTTGATCGCCTTCTCGACGGCCTTCTCGGGGTTCTTGTCGAGCAGCTCGTCGTAACGGACGGAGCGCAGACCGCCCGGGAAGCCGGAGTGGCGGTAGGCCATCTTCTGGGTCTTCTTGTTACCGGACAGGTGCACCTTGTCGGCGTTGATGATGACGACGAAGTCACCCATGTCCATGTGCGGGGCGTACACGGGCTTGTGCTTGCCGCGCAGCAGGGAGGCAGCCTGAGAGGCCAGACGGCCCAGGACGACGTCCTGCGCGTCGATGATGTGCCACTGGCGCGTGACATCGCCGGGCTTGGGGCTGTACGTACGCACGGTCGTAGCCTTCGCTTCTTCAGTGAGTGGGTCCTGACACGGTCCGCCGGGGACGATCACCCAGCCTTGGCCGCACGACGGGGACGCAACCCGCGCGCTGGCCGCCGGGAATCAGCCTGGCGGACAAGCGTAAGGGCCCCTCGCGTGAGAACGACCAAGCCAATACGCATAACGAACTCGTAGAGTACCGGGCAGCCCCCATCCGGGTCAAAAGAGGCCCACCACCGGCCCCGCTCAGCGCTTCCTGGCCACCCGCCCCTCGTCCCACACCGGCTCCGGCACTTCACGGACGAGACCGTCGGCCCCGAAGACCACGAAACGATCGAACGAACGCGCGAACCAGCGATCGTGCGTCACCGCCAGCACCGTCCCCTCGTACGCCTCCAACCCCTCCTGAAGAGCCTCCGCGCTCTCCAGGTCCAGGTTGTCCGTCGGCTCGTCCAGCAACAGGGCCGTGGTGCCGGCGAGCTCCAGAAGCAGGATCTGGAAGCGGGCCTGCTGGCCGCCCGACAGCTTGTCGAAGGGCTGGTCGCCCTGCTTCTCCAGCTCGTAGCGGCGCAGCACCGACATCGCGCCGCCCCGGTCCCTGGCGTGCTCGGTCCACAGGATGTCGACGAGCGTGCGGCCCAGCAGCTCCGGGTGGGCATGGGTCTGGGCGAAGTGGCCGGGCACGACCCGCGCGCCCAGCTTCCAGGCTCCGGTGTGACGCACCGGGTTCTCGGCGTCCCCCGCGAGCAACCGCAGGAAGTGGGACTTGCCCGAGCCGTTGGAGCCCAGCACCGCGACCCGCTCGCCGTAGAAGACCTCCAGGTCGAACGGCTTCATCAGCCCGGTCAGCTCCAGTCCGGCGCAGGTCACCGCCCGGACGCCCGTGCGGCCGCCCCGCAGCCGCATCCGGATGTCCTGCTCGCGCGGCGGCTCCGGCGGCGGGCCCGCCTCCTCGAACTTCCGCAGCCGGGTCTGTGCCGCGGCGTAGCGGGAGGCCATCTCGTGGCTGACCGCCGCGGCCTGCCGCAGATTGATCACCAGCTTCTTGAGCTGGGCGTGCTTCTCGTCCCAGCGCCGCCGCAGCTCCTCGAAGCGGGCGAACCGCTCCCTGCGGGCCTCGTGGTACGTGCCGAAGCCGCCGCCGTGCACCCAGACGTCGCTGCCCGCCGGGCCCGGCTCGACGCTGATGATCTTCTCGGCGGAGCGGGCCAGCAGCTCCCGGTCGTGGCTGACGAAGAGAACGGTCTTCTTCGTCTCGCGCAGCCGCTCCTCCAGCCAGCGCTTGCCGGGGACGTCGAGGTAGTTGTCCGGCTCGTCCAGCAGCAGCACCTCGTCCGTGCCGCGCAGCAGCGACTCCAGGACCAGGCGCTTCTGCTCACCGCCGGAGAGGGTGGCCGCCCGGCGCCACTGGGCCTTGTCGTAGGGGACGCCGAGCGCGGCCGTGGTGCACATGTCCCACACCGTCTCGGCCTCGTAGCCCCGCACCTCGGCCCAGTCGGACAGGGCCTGGGCGTAGGCCATCTGCGCAGCCTCGTCGTCCACGGCCATGATCGCGTGCTCGGCCGCGTCGACCGCCGCAGCCGCCTGGCGGATGCGCGGCTGGGCCACCGAGAGCAGCAGGTCCCGGACCGTACGGTCGTCCCGTACGGACCCCACGAACTGCGGCATCACGCCGAGCCCGCCCGTGACCGTGACCGATCCGCCGTGCGGCTGGAGCTCGCCCGCGATCAGCCGCAGCAGCGTGGTCTTGCCGGCGCCGTTGGCCCCGACGAGGGCGACCGCCGCCCCTTCTCCCACCCGGAAGGACACATCGCCGAGCAGCGCCCTCCCGTCCGGGAGGTAGTACTCCAGATGTGCTGCTTCGACGTGTCCCATGCGGTGAATTGTCGCCGCTCCCGGGGCACCGACCCAACCGGTTTACGATGCACGCCATGAGCTTTGGGCAGGGAGGGCCGCACGAGGCCCCGGGGGATCAGCCGTCCACGCCGCCGTGGGGGCCACCGCCACCCCAGGCGCCACAGGCATCGCAACCACCACAGGCGCCCCACGCGCCTCAGCTGCCGCCGCAGGTCCACCCGGGCACCGCCCAGGCACCCGGCTGGCAACAGCAGATACCCGGGATACCCCAGCACGGCGGCCCGGGCGCCCCGGACTGGGGACGGCTCGCCGAGGAGACGGCCGCGCGCGGCCGCCGCCGCAAGTGGCTGCTGCTGGGCGGCGGCGTGCTGGCCACCGGCGCGGTCGCCGCGATCGTGGCCACGGCCGTCATGAAGTCGGACAAGGGCGGCAAGGCCCTGCCGGCCGCCGAGAAGCTGCCCAGCGCCTCGGCCGGCACCCCCGAGCCGTCGTTCTCCCAGGTGGCCCCGCCCAACCCGCGCGAGTTCATCTCCAGCGAGGAGAAGGACAAGGCGCCGCTGTCCACCAAGACGCTCTTCCCGCACTCCAAGCCGGTCCTCGACAAGCGCACCTACAAGCGGTCCGCCACGGACACCACCACCGACTGCGCCTCCGCCACCCAGGGCGGCCTCGGCCAGGTCCTCGCCGGCAACGGCTGCCAGAAGGTCATGCGCGCCACGTACGAACGGGACGGGGTCGCCGTCACCGTCGGCGTCGCCGTCTTCGCCGACAAGGCCGCCGCCGACAAGGCGAAGGCGCAGGCCACCGGCAACATCACCGCCCTCGCCGGCGACGACGGCCCCGCCTTCTGCCGCGCCACCGCCTGCCGGCTGACCGCGAACGCCGAGGGCCGCTACGCCTACTTCACCGTCGCCGGCTACACCAACGGCAGCGCCGTCCCCTCCGACGACACCAAGGCCCTGCAGGCCGGCCGGGACGTCGCCGGCTACACCTTCCGGCGCATCATGTACCGCGCCACCGCCCAGGCGACGGACGCGGCGTCGCCGAAACCGTCCGGCAAGGCCTCGCCCAAGCCCTCCGCCAAGGAGTCACGGGCGGCCGAGCCGTCCGGCTCCGCGTCCCCCAAGGACTGACCCGCGGGGCAGGAGCGGCCGGGACGGCCGGGGCAGCCGGGACGGCCGGGGCAGCCGGAGCGGCCAGGGCGCCGAAGTGGCCGGGCGGCCGGAGCAGCCGAGGCCACCGAAGTGGCCGGGGCGGCCGGGGCGGCCGGGGCGACCAGGACGGCCGGGGCAGCCGGAGCGGCCAGGGCGCCGAAGTGGCCGGGCGACCGGAGCAGCCGAGGCCACCGAAGTGGCCGGGCGACCGGAGCAGCCGAGGCCACCGAAGTGGCCGGGCGACCGAAGTAGCCGGGCGACCGGAGCGGCCGACGCGACCGGGCGACCGAAACGGCCGGAGCAGCCGGAGCAGCCGGAGCGGCCAGGGCGCCGAAGTGGCCGGGCGGCCGGAGCAGCCGGAGCAGCCGGGCGACCGGAGCGCCGGGGCGGCCGCGCGCCGGGTCCGGGCCTAGTCCGCGCCGTCGCTGTCGCCCGCCTCGCCGCCCTCGCCGTCCTCGGCGGGCCCCGGACCGGGGCCCGCGTGCGGAGGCGGCGCCGTGGGCGGCCGCTCCGCACGCTGGAGCCTCTCCACCTTCGCCACCTGCGCCGCCATCAGCTGCTCGGGGATCTCCACGGCCCCCGGGTCGGACAGGTGCGTCGCGAAGAACATGGACAGGGTCGACCCCGTCCGTACGACCGTGACCAGGCTCGGCGCCTTCTCCGCCGCGTTCACCAGGCGGTACGCCATCGCCTCGTCACCCAGCCGGGGCGCCGGGAGCGTACGCACCTCCTCGAACCGCTGCGGCTGGCCCTCACCGGTCTTCATCCGGAACCCGCCCGCACACCCCTGCGCCGCCGACCGCAGCTCCCGCAGCGTGCTCTGCGCGCCGTCACCCTCGTACGCCGAGACCCGGATCGTGCCGAGCAGCCCCTGGAAGCCCTGCTCCGTGCTCGCCTTGGCGAAGGTGTTGACCACCGAGGCCTCGGGCGCGGGCTGCGGCTGCGAGCCCAGCGCCACCACCAGCGGCCGGCAGGCCTCGCTGCCGGTGCTGGGCAGCCCGTGCCCGGCCGTGCCCGCCGACGCCTTCTCGACCACGAAGCCCGGCACCTCCTTCGGCCCCAGCTCCACATGCCTGAGCTGGGCATGGCTCAGCACCCGCACCACCTGCCGCTCGTCCTTGTCCTCGGCGTCCCCGGCTGTCCTTCCGCCCCCCGCACCGCCGGACCCGCCGCCACAACCGGCCGCGAGCCCCAGCACCGCGACCGCGGAGACCACCACCGCCACCTTCGCCCTCACGCTTCCCGCCTCCCAGCGCTCCACCGAGCGGTCCTCGCCCCACACCTTCTTGCGACGTGACCCAAGCCACAATGTAGGCTGCGCAGGCAACTGAAATCCCTCCCAACGGTCTTAACCGGCGGTTCGGGCCACGCGGAACCGCCGGGCCGATCAGCAAGGGAAGACCAGGACACCACCCAGGCCAGGGGGAAGGACGGCCGCGGCGCCCTCGGCGCGTCGCGCACACCACCGCCATGAAGATCTCTTTCCTTTTGCAGAACGCCTACGGCATCGGCGGCACCATCCGCTCCACGTTCAACGTCGCCGGCGCCCTCGCCGCCCGGCACGACGTGGAGATCGTGTCCACCATCCGCAGCGGCGAGAAACCCCGGCTCCCCCTGCACCGCAAGGTCAAGCTGGTCAATCTCATCGACCGGCGCGCCGAGAAGGGCGCCGACCGCGACCACCCGCTGCTCTCCGAGGACAGCCGGTACGTCCCCCCGGTCGAGGCCAAGGGCGCGCACTTCAGCGCCCTCACCGACGAGCGGGTCGCCGAACACCTGGCGCGCACCGACGCCGACGTCGTCATCGCCACCCGCCCCGGGCTGGTGATGTACCTCGCCGAGTTCGGCCAGGACCGCTACCTGCGGATCGGCCAGGAGCACCGGATCTACGGCACCCACGAGCCGACCATCCGTGCCTACCAGGACGCGGCCATCCCCCGCCTCGACGCGCACACCACGGTCTCCGAAGCGGACGCGAACACCCACCGGGAACAGTTCCCCGACGCCAGGACCGCGATCACCTGCCTGCCCAACGGCTGCCCCCCGTCCGAGGTCGAGCCCTCCGACGGCAGCGCCAAGCTGGTCGTCGCCGCAGGCCGGCTCATCCCCGTCAAGCGCTACGACCTGCTCGTCAAGGCCTGGGAGACCGTCGCGGCCACCCGGCCCGACTGGAAGCTGCGCATCTACGGCCGCGGCCCCGAACTGGCGAAGCTGCGCGCACAGATCGACACCCTCGGCCTGAACGAGGCCGTCACGCTCATGGGTGCCCACTCCCCCATCGAGACCGAGTGGGCCAAGGGCTCGATCGCCGCCGTGACCTCCCGCGAGGAGTCCTTCGGCATGACGATCGTCGAGGCCATGGGCTGCGGCGTCCCCGTCGTCGCCACCGACTGCCCGCACGGCCCCGGCGAGATCATCACCGACGGCGAGGACGGCCTGCTCGTCCCCGTCGGCGACAGCGACGCCATCGCCAAGGGCCTGCTCAAGCTCATCGAGGACGACGAGCTGCGCCGCACCATGGGCGCCGCCGCCCGCGTCTCCGCTCAGCGGTACGCCCCCGAACGCATCGCCGACGCCTACCTGGAGCTCATCGACAGCCTCGGCGGCCCCCGCCCCGCGGCCGAAGAGCCCGCACCCGGAGCCACCCCCGAGCCGGAGCCCGAGCCCGAGGCGGACTCCCCGGCCCGCCACGTACCGCTCGCGAAGCGGCTGCGCCGCACGGTCGGCAGGATCGTCCGGCCATTGCGCCGCCGCCCGGCCATCGCCTCCCCCGCCGCTCCGGCGGCGAAGACCACCCTCAAACCGCTGCGCCCGGTCGCCTCCTGCCGCGTCGGCGCCGACGGCGACATCCTTCTCTCCGTGGACAGCAAGGGCATCAGCGGCGACGAGCTCTCCCTCACGGTCACCCGCCGCAAGGAGGGCAGGCCCGTCGAGGTCGCCCTGCGGCCCCCGGCCGACGGGACCGGCCCGTACACGGCCGTGCTCGAACGCGCCCGCATGCGGCTGGGCGAGGGCCGCTGGGACCTGCACGTCGTACGGGCCGAGGACAGGGCCCGCCGCCGCGTGGTGTCCCATCTCGCCGAGGGCCGCGGCCTGGTGGACCTGGAGCCACTGCCGGGTGCCCCGTTCACCTGGTGGGTGCCGTACCCGACCGTGGACGGCTACCTCGCCCTGCGGGCCTGGCACCGCCACGCACACGCCGAGGCCCGTTCCGTACAGGCAGCCGGCGACGCGTTCACCGTTGAAGGCACCCTGCACGGCACGGAGTTCACCGCCGACAGCAACCCGGTCGTCCTCGGCACCCCGCGCGGCGAGGCCGCGTCCGAGGTGACCGTGGACGTCGAGGTCGTGGACGCCACGGCCTACCGCTTCACCGTCCCCTACGAGCGCCTGCGCGCGGCCCGCACCGGCACCGGCGCCACGACGTGGGACCTGGCCCTGCGGCTCGCCCCCGACGCACAGCCGGTGAAGATCGGCCGCCTCATCGGCGACATCGTCGACCGCAACAAGACCGACCTCTACCCAACGGTCGCAGGCGTCCGCCCGTACTTCACGGTGAACAGCGACCTGGCGGTCAACCTGACGGCCTCCGAAGAGGCCTGACACTCAATCGCCGGACGGGGGCACATCACGCCCGTCCGGCGTTTGAGGACAACAACCAGCCCGTCCGGCGTTTGAGGACAAGAAACGGCGAAAGGGCGGGGCGGGGAAAATCCCACCCCGCCCTCACACACCTAACAGCACCCAGCCCCCGGCAACGTCCTCCTATTGCGCGCCGCAAGATTCCGCGCGGCAAGCTCGGAGTCCGCCGGATACCCGACCTCCTCCAGCGTCAGCCCGTGCGGCCGCACCACATGCACCGCCGAATCGCGCACCCCCGCGCGAAGCACCTTGCCCGGCCAGTCCACCGGCCGGTGCCCGTCACCCACGAACAGCATGGCGCCCACCAGCGACCGCACCATGTTGTGGCAGAAGGCGTCCGCCCGCACGGTGGCCGTGATGACGCCGGAGGCGTCCCGTTCCCAGCTCAGCTGCTGGAGCGTACGGATCGTCGTCGCGCCCTCGCGCTTCTTGCAGTACGCGGCGAAGTCGTGTTCGCCGACCAGCTGCCGGGCGGCGGCGTTCATCGCGTCGACGTCCAACGGCCAGTCGTGCCAGAGCACATGACCGCGCAACAGGGGATCCACACCGGCGGTGTGATCGACGACCCGGTAGGCGTACCGCCGCCAGATCGCGGAGAAGCGCGCGTTGAACCCGGCCGGAGCCTCGGCGACCTTCCACACCCGGACGTCGTGGGACAGCCGTCCGGCGAGCCGGCGCAGCAGTTTGTCCTCGTGCTCGGCCCAAACCTCCGCCGGAAGATCGACATGAGCGACCTGGCCCCGCGCGTGCACACCCGAGTCCGTACGGCCGGCGACCGTCAGCTCGTAGGTCTCCTGGGACCGCGTCACGGTCCGGATCGCGGCCTCGATCTCGCCCTGGACCGTGCGCTGGCCCTCACGCTGCTTGGCCCAGCCGGAGAAGTCCCTGCCGTCGTACGACAGGTCCAGCCGCACCCGGACGAACCCGGGCTCCACCTCGTCACTCACCGAGTGTTCCTCTCAGAAATGCGGAACGGGCCCGCCCCGTAGGAGCGGACCCGTCCAGACGGCCCAGGCTGGGCCCCTCCTGCGCCGAAGGCGGCGCCAGGAGGGAGCGTCAGGCGTCCTTCGACTCCTCGGCCGGAGCCTCGGCGGCAGCCTCGGACTCCTTGACCGCACGCTTGGTGGCGGCCTCGGCCTCGGCAACGGTCGCCTTCTTGGCGATCTCGCCCTCGACCAGCTCGATCACAGCCATCGGGGCGTTGTCGCCACGACGGTTGCCGATCTTGGTGATACGGGTGTAGCCACCCGGACGCTCGGCGAAGCGCGGAGCGATCTCGGTGAAGAGCACGTGAACGATGCCCTTGTCCGTGATCGTCTGCAGCACCTGGCGACGGTTGTGGATGTCGCCCTTCTTCGCCTTGGTGATCAGACGCTCGGCGACCGGACGCAGGCGGCGGGCCTTGGCCTCGGTCGTGGTGATGCGGCCGTGCTCGAAGAGAGACTTGGCGAGGTTCGCCAGCATCAGCTTCTCGTGCGCGGCACCGCCGCCCAGACGGGCACCCTTGGTGGGACGCGGCATGGTGTTTCTCCTTGTTCTCTGCACCGGCCGTATCAGGTACCGATGTCAGGTCCCAGTGGGCGGTTGCCCACCGGAAGTGTGCAGATCAAGCCCGTCCGGCGATCGAGGACAAGGCCTCGGTCACCGGACGGGGCCGGATCAGTACTGCTCGGTCTCGACGAAACCCGCGTCCGCGTCGTCGTCGGCGCCGAAGGCGTCGGCGGCAGCGGTCGGGTCGAATCCGGGCGGGCTGTCCTTGAGGGCCAGGCCCATGCCGGCCAGCTTCGCCTTGACCTCGTCGATCGACTTCGCACCGAAGTTGCGGATGTCGAGCAGGTCCGCCTCGGAGCGGGCGACGAGCTCACCCACGGAGTGGATGCCCTCGCGCTTGAGGCAGTTGTAGGACCGAACGGTGAGCTCGAGCTCCTCGATCGGCAGCGCCAGGTCGGCGGCAAGGGCGGCGTCCGTGGGGGACGGGCCCATGTCGATGCCCTCGGCGTCGATGTTGAGCTCGCGGGCCAGACCGAACAGCTCGACCAGGGTCTTACCGGCGGACGCCATGGCGTCGCGCGGGCGCATGGCCTGCTTGGTCTCGACGTCGACGATCAGCTTGTCGAAGTCGGTGCGCTGCTCGACACGGGTCGCCTCGACCTTGTAGGTGACCTTGAGAACCGGCGAGTAGATGGAGTCGACCGGGATACGGCCGATCTCCTGGCCCACCTGCTTGTTCTGGACGGCGGAGACGTAGCCGCGACCGCGCTCGACGGTCAGCTCCATCTCCAGCTTGCCCTTGGCGTTCAGGGTCGCCAGGACCAGGTCGGGGTTGTGCACCTCGACGCCGGCCGGCGGGGCGATGTCGGCGGCGGTGACCAGACCCGGACCCTGCTTGCGCAGGTACATCACGACCGGCTCGTCGTGCTCCGAGGAGACGACCAGCTGCTTGATGTTCAGGATCAGGTCGGTGACGTCCTCCTTGACGCCCGGCACGGTGGTGAACTCGTGCAGGACACCGTCGATGCGGATGGACGTGACCGCCGCACCCGGGATCGAGGAGAGGAGCGTACGACGCAGGGAGTTGCCGAGGGTGTAGCCGAAGCCCGGCTCCAGCGGCTCGATCACGAACCGGGAGCGGAACTCGTCGACGACCTCTTCGGTCAGCGAGGGACGCTGAGCGATCAGCATGAGTTGTTGCCTCTCAGTCTTAGGCACCCACTATTTGATGCCTAGGTCAAGGGTACGGGCGGCACGGCCCCGAAGAGCCGTACCGCCCGAAGTGCCGTGTGAAGCGGCGCGCGGATTCCTAGGGTCAGCGACCCCGGGGATCAGACGCGGCGGCGCTTCGGCGGACGGCAGCCGTTGTGCGGGGTGGGGGTGACGTCCTGGATGGAGCCAACCTCGAGGCCGGTCGCCTGCAGCGAACGGATGGCGGTCTCACGACCGGAACCCGGACCCTTGACGAAGACGTCGACCTTGCGCATGCCGTGCTCCTGCGCGCGACGGGCAGCCGACTCGGCGGCCATCTGCGCGGCGAAGGGGGTGGACTTGCGCGAGCCCTTGAAGCCGACGTGGCCGGCGGAGGCCCAGGAGATCACGTTGCCCGAAGGGTCGGTGATCGAAACGATGGTGTTGTTGAACGTGCTCTTGATGTGCGCGTGGCCGTGAGCGACGTTCTTCTTTTCCTTGCGACGCACCTTCTTGGCTGCGCCCTGACGACCCTTGGGGGGCATGTCTTACTCCTGTGGAGTGGAGGTGATCGGTCCTACAGCGAAGACCGCTGGTGAGCGTCCGCTGAGGACTACTTCTTGCCCGGCTTCTTCTTGCCGGCGATCGCGCGACGCGGGCCCTTGCGGGTACGAGCGTTCGTGCTGGTGCGCTGACCGTGGACCGGCAGGCCACGACGGTGACGCAGACCCTGGTAGCAGCCGATCTCGACCTTGCGGCGGATGTCGGCCTGGATCTCGCGACGGAGGTCACCCTCGGTCTTGAGGTTGGCGTCCACGTACTCGCGGATCTTGACCAGGTCCTCTTCGGGAAGGTCACGAACGCGGGTGTTCGGGTTCACGCCAGTGGCGGCGAGAGTCGCCTGCGACTGGGTGCGGCCGATGCCGAAGACGTAGGTGAGTGCAACCTCCACGCGCTTTTCACGCGGGATGTCAACACCGGAAACGCGTGCCATTCAATGGCTCCAGATGTTCTCGGGGGTCTGACACAGAACCGCTCCCGGCCGCCGTACAAGGTACGTTCCGGGTCCCCGGCCCCCGCCGGAGGTGTCGCCAGCCTGGGCTGGACGGGCTCTGCGTATGTACGTATTTGCTGTGCGTCGCGCGAAGAAACTGCGGAGTGCAGGTTCTGCGTCAGCCCTGGCGCTGCTTGTGGCGCAGGTTGTCGCAGATGACCATGACCCGGCCGTGGCGGCGGATCACCTTGCACTTGTCGCAGATCTTCTTGACGCTCGGCTTGACCTTCATGGGTGTGAGGTTCTCCGGGTCAGTGCCGTCACCCCGTGCGAGCGGGGCGCCGACAAGATCTACTTGTAGCGGTAGACGATCCGGCCACGCGTCAGGTCGTAGGGAGACAGCTCCACGACGACCCGGTCATCCGGAAGGATGCGGATGTAGTGCATCCGCATCTTGCCGCTGATGTGCGCGAGGACCTTGTGACCGTTCTGGAGCTCTACCTTGAACATCGCGTTCGGCAGAGACTCGATCACGGTGCCCTCGATCTCGATGGCACCTTGCTTCTTGGCCACGCTTCGCCTTTCGAATCGGCTACCTTGATCGACTCCCCCATATGCACGCAGGCATGCGGATACACGAGAGCCGACGCATCAGTCTACGTCAGGGCAACCGGAAAGACTAATCCAGGGTCCTTGCCCCGCCGAGAAGATCCTTACGCCGGCGCGCCGGGGTGACTCAGGCCAGCGGGTCGGGCGCCGCCGTGACCCCGTACTCCGCCAGCTTCGCCCGGCCGCCGTCGACCGCCGTGAGCACCAGGGGGCCCTGCTCCGTCAGGGCGACGGAGTGCTCCCAGTGCGAGGACCAGCTCTTGTCGTCCGTCAGTACGGTCCAGTCGTCCTCGAGGACGTGCGTACGGGCGGTGCCCAGGCTCACCATGGGCTCGATGGCGATGCAGAAGCCGGGAACGAGCTTGGGACCCTTGCCGCGCTTGCGGGAGACGTAATTCAGCAGGTGCGGGTCCATGTGCATCTCGGAGCCGATGCCGTGGCCGCCGTAGTCCTCGATGATCCCGTACTTGCCGGAGGCCGGGCGGGGCTGGCGGCGGATGTAGCCCTCGATGGCCTTGGAGATGTCCACCAGGCGGTTGCCGTTGCGCACGGCCGCGATACCGGCCCACATGGACTCCTCGGTCACCCGGGAGAGCTCGATGAGCTCCGGGGCGTGACCGGTGCCCACGAAGGCCGTGAAGGCCGCGTCACCGTGCCAGCCGTCCACGATGGCGCCGGCGTCGATGGAGATGATGTCGCCGTCCTTCAGGACGGTCCTGGTGTCCGGGATGCCGTGGACGACGACCTCGTTGACCGAGGTGCAGATCGTGGCGGGGAAACCGCCGTACCCGAGGAAGTTCGACTTGGCCCCGTGCTCGGCGAGCACCTTGCGGGCCACCTCGTCCAGGTCCCTGGTCGTGGCACCGGGAACGGCGGCTTCCCGGGTGGCCGCGTGGATGGCGGCGACGACAAGCCCCGCCTCGCGCATCTTCGCGATCTGCTCCGGGGTCTTGATCTCGACCATTGCGGCTGAAGCCTTTCCTGAACCGACGACTGGGCTCGCCCACGGCTCGGCCGGGGCTCCGGCGGCCCGGGGCCGCCTGGCGTGCCGCGCGGCCCGGACGGCCGGCGACGCCCGGCGGAGCCGGAGCGTCACTCAGCGCGAGGGCGCGGCAGGCCCCTACACAATACGGCCGCGATGCCCTGGTGGGCATCGCGGCCGTATCCGTACTGCTGGGTCCCTCAGGCGGCGTCGCGCTCGAGCGCGGCCATCGCCCGCTGGGTGACCTCGGCGACCTTGCCGAGCGCCGAGATCGTCACCACCAGGCCCTGGGCCTTGTAGTAGTCGATGATCGGCTCGGTCTCGCTGTGGTAGACCTCCAGCCGCTTGCGGACAGTCTCCTCGCTGTCGTCCTCGCGCTGGTACAGCTCGCCGCCGCAGATGTCGCAGACACCTTCGGTCTTCGGCGCGTTGTAGATCGCGTGGAAGACGTGGCTGCTCTCGTTGCGGCAGATCCGGCGACCGGCGATCCGCTTGACGACCTCGTCCTCCGGGACCTCCAGGTCCAGGACGGCGTCGAGCCGCAGTCCGTCGACCTTGAGGATCTCGTCCAGCGCCTCGGCCTGGGCCAGGTTGCGCGGGAAGCCGTCCAGCAGGAAACCGTCGGCGGCGTCCGGCTGCTGCATGCGGTCCTTGGCCATCCCGATGGTGACCTCGTCCGGCACCAGCTGGCCGGCCCGCATGTACTCCTGGGCCTTCTGGCCGAGCGGCGTGCCCTGGCTGATGTTCGCCCGGAAAAGGTCACCCGTCGAGATGTGCGGGATCGCGAGGTTCTTGGCGAGGTACGCGGCCTGCGTACCCTTGCCGGCGCCGGGCGGGCCGACGAGGACGATTCGCATCAGCGGAGGAACCCTTCGTAGTTGCGCTGCTGAAGCTGGCTCTCGATCTGCTTCACAGTCTCCAGACCGACACCCACGATGATCAGGATGCTGGTTCCCCCGAACGGGAAGTTCTGGTTCGCGTTGAGTGTGACCAGTGCCACGGTGGGCACCAGGGCGATCAGGCCCAGGTAGAGCGAGCCAGGCCACGTGATGCGGTTCAGCACGTAGCTCAGGTACTCCGCGGTGGGACGACCGGCCCGGATGCCCGGAATGAAACCACCATACTTCTTCATATTGTCGGCAACTTCTTCGGGGTTGAAGGAGATGGCGACGTAGAAGAAGGCGAAGAAAACGATCAGCAGGAAGTACGTGACCATGTAGATCGGGTGGTCACCCTTGACCAGGTTGGCCTGGACCCAGTTCGCCCAGCCCGCCTTGGATCCCGTGAACTGCACCAGCAGCGCCGGGATGTAGAGCAGCGACGAGGCGAAGATGACCGGGATCACACCGGCCTGGTTCACCTTCAACGGGATGTAGGTGGACGTGCCGCCGTAGGAACGGCGGCCGATCATGCGCTTCGCGTACTGCACCGGGATGCGGCGCTGGGCCTGCTCGACGAAGACGACCAGCGCGACCATGGCCAGACCGCAGAGGATCACCAGGCTGAACTCCAGCCAGCCGCCCATCAGCTTGCCCTGCATCTTGATCGCCCACAGGGCGCCCGGGAAGCCGGCCGCGATGGAGGTGAACATCAGGATGGACATGCCGTTGCCGATGCCGCGGTCGGTGATCAGCTCACCGAGCCACATGATGAGCGCGGTACCCGCGGTCATGGTGATGACCATGACGACCGTGGTGAAGATCGACTGGTTGGGAACGATCTGGTTCCCGACCGTGCAGTTCCCGAAGAGCGCACCGCTGCGCGCGGTGGCCACGAGGCCGGTGCCCTGGAGTACGGCGAGGGCGACGGTCAGATAGCGCGTGTACTGCGTGATCTTGGTTTGTCCGGACTGGCCCTCCTTCTTGAGGGCCTCAAGTCGCGGAATGACGACGGTGAGCAGCTGAAGGATGATGCTCGCCGTGATGTACGGCATGATCCCCAGCGCGAAGATCGTGATCTGAAGCAGCGCACCACCGCTGAACATGTTCACGAGGCCGAAAAGGCCCATCCCGCTCTTGGCCTGGTCCATGCACGTCTGGACGTTCTGATAGTCGACGCCCGGCACGGGCACATGTGCCCCGAGCCGGAAGAGGACCATGATGCCCAGCGTGAACAGCAGCTTCTTGCGCAGGTCGGGCGTTTTGAACGCCCGGGCGAACGCGGTGAGCACGGTGCCTCCTGCGCCTCCCACGTGGCTGCGTGAGAGGTGACGGTCTTGAAGGATCGACAGAAACCTGACGGATTACGTATCAGTCAAAATCCGCACGGACACAGGCCGTGCGGAGGTTAACAGTGCACGCCACCTTACCGGCGACCGTGCCCCCCTTGGAACGACCAACCGGGGATGCCCCTTTTGGGACATCCCCGGTTGTCAGATCAACGGGCTCAGATGAGCTCGGTGACGGTGCCGCCGGCGGCGGCAATCTTCTCCTGGGCGGAGCCGGAGACGGAGTCGACCGTCACCTGCAGCGCCACGGAGATCTCGCCCTGGCCAAGGACCTTGACGAGCTCGTTCTTGCGAACAGCACCCTTGGCGACCAGATCGGCCACCGTAACCTCGCCACCCTGCGGGTAGAGCGCGGCCAGCTTGTCCAGGTTCACGACCTGGAACTGCTTGTGGGCGGGGTTCTTGAAGCCCTTGAGCTTCGGGAGACGCATGTGGAGGGGCATCTGCCCGCCCTCGAAGCGCTCCGGAACCTGGTAGCGGGCCTTCTGGCCCTTGGTGCCACGACCTGCGGTCTTACCCTTGGACGCCTCGCCACGACCCACACGGGTCTTGGCGGTCTTGGCGCCCGGGGCAGGACGGAGGTTGTGGACCTTCAGCGGGTTGTTCTCCGCCATGTCAGTCGACCTCCTCAACCGTCACGAGGTGGCGGACGGTCTGCACCATGCCGCGGATCTCGGGACGGTCCTCCTTGACAACCACATCGTTCATGCGCTTGAGACCAAGCGAACGAAGGGTGTCGCGGTGGTTCTGCTTGCTGCCGATGTAGGACTTGACCTGCGTGACCTTGAGGCGAGCCATTACGCACCCGCCCCTGCACGCGCCCGCAGCAGAGCGGCGGGAGCAACGTCCTCCAGCGGCAGGCCACGACGGGCAGCGATCTCCTCGGGGCGCTGAAGGCCCTGAAGCGCAGCCACCGTGGCGTGCACGATGTTGATCGGGTTCGACGAACCGAGCGACTTCGACAGGATGTCGTGGATGCCCGCGCACTCGAGCACCGCTCGCACCGGGCCACCGGCGATAACGCCGGTACCGGGGGAAGCGGGCTTGAGCAGCACGACACCGGCCGCCTTCTCGCCCGTGATCGGGTGCGGGACGGTGCCCTGGATACGGGGGACCTTGAAGAAGTTCTTCTTGGCCTCTTCAACGCCCTTGGCGATGGCAGCCGGAACTTCCTTGGCCTTGCCGTAACCGACACCGACCGTGCCGTCACCGTCGCCCACCACGACCAGCGCGGTGAAGCTGAAGCGGCGACCACCCTTGACAACCTTGGCGACGCGGTTGATCGCGACTACGCGCTCAACGTACGCGGTCTTCTCGGCGGCAGCGCCACCGTCGCGACCCTTCCGGTCCCGCCGCTCGCCGCCACCGGCACCGCTTCCGCGGCGCTGGGGTCCAGCCATTGGATTTACCTCTCTCTGTTACGTCCGCTAGCTCCGGAACCGGGGCTTAGAACTTCAGCCCGGCTTCGCGGGCGGCGTCCGCCAGAGCGGCAATGCGCCCGGCGTACTGGTTGCCACCGCGGTCGAACACGACGGCCTCGACGCCGGCGGCCTTGGCACGCTCGGCGACCAGGGCGCCCACCTTCGTGGCCTGGGCGCTCTTGTCGCCCTCGCCACCGCGGATGGAGGCGTCCAGGGTCGACGCCGACGCCAGGGTGTGACCCTGAACGTCGTCGATGACCTGAGCCACCAGGTGACGGTTGGAACGCGTCACGACCAGGCGAGGACGCTCGGCCGTACCCGAAATCCGCTTACGGATGCGGATGTGGCGGCGCTTCGCGGCGGCGCGCTTGTACGCGTCACCCTTGGCGATCTTCACACCGTATGCCATGGCTTACTTACCAGCCTTTCCGACCTTGCGGCGGATGACCTCACCCGCATACTTCACGCCCTTGGCCTTGTAAGGGTCAGGCTTGCGAAGCTTGCGAATGTTGGCGGCAACCTCGCCGACCTTCTGCTTGTCGATGCCCTCGACACTGAGCTTGGTGGGCGACTCGACCTTGAAGGTGATGCCCTCGGGGGCCTCGATCAGGATCGGGTGGCTGTAGCCCAGGGCGAACTCCAGGTTGGAGCCCTTCGCCTGGACGCGGTAACCGACACCGCTGATCTCAAGAGCCTTGCTGTAGCCCTGGGTCACGCCGGTGATCATGTTCGCCACCAGCGTGCGGGACAGGCCGTGCAGGGCCTTGTTCTGACGCTCGTCGTTGGGGCGGATGACGTTCAGAACGCCGTCCTCGCCCTTGGCGATCTCGATGGGCGCGGCGATGACGTGGGTCAGGGTGCCCTTGGGGCCCTTGACCTGAACCGCGCGGCCATCAATGGTGACGTCCACACCAGCGGGAACCTGGATGGGCAGCTTGCCAATACGCGACATTAGCTATTCCTCCGTTCCCGATTACCAGACGTAGGCGAGGACTTCCCCACCCACGCCCTTCTTGCTGGCCTGCTGGCCGGTCAGGAGACCGTGGGACGTGGAGATGATCGCCACGCCCAGGCCGCCGAGGACCTTCGGCAGGTTGGTGGACTTTGCGTAGACCCGGAGGCCCGGCTTCGAGATCCGCTTGATGCCCGCGATGGAGCGCTCACGGTTCGGGCCGAACTTCAGGTCGACGACGAGCTTCTTGCCGACCTCGGCATCCTCGACCTTCCAGCCGGCGATGTAGCCCTCCTGCTGCAGGATCTCGGCGATGTGCGCCTTGATCTTGCTGTGGGGCATCGCCACGGAGTCGTGGTAAGCCGAGTTCGCGTTCCGCAGACGGGTCAGCATGTCTGCGATCGGATCGGTCATGGTCATGTTTGGCCTTCGGCCTCTCTCGCCGGGGTTTCCTATGTGCGCCATCCCTCTCCCCGAACAGAGTCGGAGCGGGTGCGGCGCGGGGACCTACGGCGTAGTAAGACGGTCATGGGCGGCGGGCGCCCAACCCTTCAACTCTACGCGAGTGAAGGACTGGGCCCCACCGTCCTTGATGCTTACCGAGAGCCCTGGTCAACCCAAGTGGGTTGTTACCAGGAGCTCTTGGTCACGCCCGGCAGCTCGCCACGGTGAGCCATCTCACGAAGGCACACGCGGCACAGGCCGAACTTGCGGTACACGGAGTGCGGGCGGCCGCAGCGGTTGCAGCGGGTGTACGCGCGAACCGCGAACTTCGGCTTGCGCGCCGCCTTGGCAATCAGGGACTTCTTCGCCACGGTCAGTTCTCCTTGAACGGGAAGCCGAGGTGACGAAGCAGCGCACGGCCCTCATCGTCATTCTTCGCCGTGGTGACCACGGTGATGTCCATACCCCGGACCCGGTCGATCTTGTCCTGGTCGATCTCGTGGAACATGACCTGCTCCGTGAGACCGAAGGTGTAGTTACCCCGACCGTCGAACTGCTTCGGGGACAGACCACGGAAGTCGCGGATGCGCGGGAGCGCCAGCGACAGGGTGCGGTCCAGGAACTCCCACATGCGGTCGCCACGGAGGGTGACGTGGGCGCCGATCGGCTGGCCCTCACGCAGCTTGAACTGCGCGATGGACTTGCGGGCCTTGGTCACGGCGGGCTTCTGACCGGTGATCGTGGTGAGGTCGCGGATGGCGCCCTCGATCAGCTTGGAGTCGCGGGCGGCGTCGCCCACACCCATGTTGACCACGATCTTGGTCAGGCCGGGAACCTGCATGATGTTCTCGAAGGAGAACTCCTCACGCAGCTTGCCGACAATCTCTTCGCGGTAGCGCAGCTTGAGACGCGGCGCGTTGGTGGTGGCAGTCATCAGATGTCCTCACCGGTGCGCTTGGCAACGCGGATCTTGTTGCCGTTGTCATCGAAGCGGTAACCGACACGGGTGACGACCTTCTTGCCGTCCTTCTCCACGACGAGCTGAACGTTGCTCACGTGGATCGGGGCCTCGGTCGTCACGATGCCGCCGGTCTGCGAACCGCGAGCGGTCTGGCCGGCCTTGGTGTGCTTCTTGACCCGGTTGACACCCTCGACGAGGACGCGGTTCTCGCTGGGCATGGCCACGATGACCTTGCCCTGCTTGCCCTTGTCCTTACCGGTGATGACCTGGACCAGGTCGCCCTTCTTGATCTTCATCGGTTACAGCACCTCCGGCGCGAGCGAGACGATCTTCATGAACTTCTTCTCGCGCAGCTCTCGGCCCACGGGGCCGAAGATACGGGTGCCGCGGGGGTCACCGTCGTTCTTGAGAACGACAGCGGCGTTCTCGTCGAAACGGATGTACGAGCCGTCGGGACGGCGGCGCTCCTTGACGGTGCGAACGATGACGGCCTTGATGACGTCACCCTTCTTCACGTTGCCACCGGGGATCGCGTCCTTGACGGTGGCGACGATGACGTCACCGATGCCCGCGTAGCGGCGACCCGAGCCACCGAGAACACGGATGCAAAGGATCTCCTTGGCACCAGTGTTGTCGGCGACGCGAAGTCGCGACTCCTGCTGGATCACGTCTATCTCCTGATCGTCTGCCGGTTCCCGGCGGGGGCCTCAAGCCTCCTGCTGGAGGCTGCGAGGCCCCACACCGAGCCTGGCGGAACTTATCCGAGGGGAAACCCCCTCAGAAATTACTTGGCCTTCTCGAGGATCTCGACGATGCGCCAGCGCTTGCTCGCCGACAGCGGACGCGTCTCCATGATGAGGACGCGGTCGCCGACGCCGGCAGCGTTCTGCTCGTCGTGCGCCTTGAGCTTGTTCGTACGGCGGATGACCTTGCCGTACAGCGCGTGCTTGACACGGTCCTCGACAGCGACGACGACGGTCTTGTCCATCTTGTCGCTGACGACGAGACCCTCACGGGTCTTGCGGAAACCGCGCTCGTTCGTCTCAGTCACATTCTTCTCGCTCATCAGGCGCTCTCCACCGTCTCGATGCCCAGCTCGCGCTCGCGCATCAGGGTGTAGATCCGGGCGATGTCCTTACGGACGGACTTGAGCCGACCGTGGTTCTCGAGCTGCCCGGTCGCCGCCTGGAAGCGGAGGTTGAACAGCTCTTCCTTGGCCTCACGGAGCTTCGCGACGAGGTCCTCGTCGTTCAGCTCACGCAGCTCGGTCGCCTTGATACCAGCGGCCATCACGACTCACCTGCCTCGCGCCGAACAATGCGGCACTTCATCGGAAGCTTGTGGGCGGCGCGGGTGAGCGCCTCCTTGGCAACCTTTTCGTTCGGGAAGGACAGCTCGAACATCACCCGACCGGGCTTGACGTTCGCGATCCACCACTCCGGAGAACCCTTACCGGAACCCATGCGGGTCTCGGCCGGCTTCTTCGTCAGCGGACGGTCCGGGTAGATGTTGATCCACACCTTGCCGCCGCGCTTGATGTGACGGGTCATGGCGATACGAGCGGACTCGATCTGCCGGTTCGTCACGTAGGCCGGGGTCAGGGCCTGGATGCCGTACTCACCGAAGGCGAGCTCAGTGCCACCCTTGGCCATGCCGTTCCGCTTGGGGTGGTGCTGCTTGCGGTGCTTGACCCTGCGAGGGATCAGCATGTCGGTCAGGCCTCCGTTCCGGTGGACTCAGCCGGAGCAGCGGTGGCCTCGGCCTTGGGGGCCTCGGCACCCTGCTGCGGCTTGCGGCCGCGGCCGCCACGCTCGCCACCACGGCCACCACGGGCCGGGCGGTCCTGGGCGCCACCACGCGACGGGCGGTTGCCCGCACGAGCGGCGGCGTTCTCGGCGCGGACCTCGGCGATGTTCTTGACGTCGCCCTTGTAGATCCAGACCTTGACGCCAATACGACCGAAGGTCGTCTTGGCCTCGAAGAAGCCGTAGTCGACGTTCGCGCGGAGGGTGTGCAGCGGCACACGGCCCTCGCGGTAGAACTCCGAGCGGGACATCTCGGCGCCGCCGAGACGGCCACCACACTGGATCTTGATGCCCTTGGCGCCGGCCTTCATCGTCGACTGCATGCTCTTACGCATGGCGCGACGGAAGGAGACGCGGGAGGACAGCTGCTCGGCGACGGCCTGGGCCACCAGCTGAGCGTCCACCTCGGGGTTCTTGACCTCGAGGATGTTCAGCTGGACCTGCTTGCCGGTCAGCTTCTCCAGCTCGCCACGGATGCGGTCGGCCTCGGCGCCACGGCGGCCGATGACGATGCCCGGGCGGGCGGTGTGGATGTCAACGCGGACGCGGTCGCGGGTGCGCTCGATCTCAACCTTCGAGATACCGGCGCGCTCCATGCCCTTCGTCATCATGCGACGAATGGCAACGTCTTCCTTGACGTAGTCCTTGTACAGCTTGTCGGCGTACCAACGCGACTTGAAGTCGGTGGTAATGCCGAGCCGGAACCCGTGCGGGTTAACCTTCTGGCCCATTACCGGGTTCCTTCCTTGCTGCTGACGACCACGGTGATGTGGCTGGTCCGCTTGCGGATCCGGTAGGCACGACCCTGGGCACGCGGACGGAACCGCTTCAGGGTCGGGCCCTCGTCCACGAACGCCTCGCTGATGAACAGCGAAGAAGCGTCCGTGTGGTCGTAGTTGTGCGCGGCGTTGGCAATGGCGCTGTCCAGCACCTTGCCAACCGGCACGCTCGCGGCCTGCGGGGCGAAACGCAGGACCGCCTGAGCCTCCGTGGCGTCCATGCCACGGATGAGGTCCACCACTCGGCGGGCCTTCATGGGCGTGACGCGGATGTACCGCGCCTGGGCCCTGGCTTCCATGGTTGTCCCTTCGGTGTCAGTCATAGTCGTTCACACCCCGCCTAGCGGCGCTTCGACTTGCGGTCGTCCTTGACGTGGCCGCGGAAGGTGCGGGTCGGCGAGAACTCGCCGAGCTTGTGGCCGACCATCGACTCGGTGACGAACACCGGGACGTGCGTCTTGCCGTTGTGCACCGCGAGCGTGTGGCCGAGCATGGCCGGCACGATCATGGAGCGACGGGACCAGGTCTTGATGACGTTCTTGGTGCCGGCTTCGTTCTGGACATCCACCTTCTTGATGAGGTGGTCGTCGACGAAGGGCCCCTTCTTGAGACTACGCGGCATCTAAACCCGCTCCTAGCGCTTCTTGTTCGTCTTGCGGCGGCGGACGATGTACTTGTTGCTCGCCTTCTTGGGAGAACGAGTACGACCCTCCTTCTGACCCCACGGGGAAACCGGGTGGCGACCACCGGAGGTCTTACCCTCACCACCACCGTGCGGGTGGTCGACCGGGTTCATCGCGACACCGCGGACGGTCGGGCGAACGCCCTTCCAGCGCATACGGCCGGCCTTGCCCCAGTTGATGTTCGACTGCTCGGCGTTGCCGACCTCGCCGACAGTGGCGCGGCAGCGGACGTCGACCAGGCGGACCTCGCCGGACGGCATGCGCAGGTGGGCGTAAGCGCCCTCCTTCGCCAGCAGCTGCACGGACGAACCGGCGGAGCGGGCGAACTTGGCGCCACCACCGGGACGGAGCTCGATCGCGTGGATCGTGGTACCGACCGGGATGTTGCGCAGCGGGAGGTTGTTACCCGGCTTGATGTCGGCCGTGGGGCCGTTCTCAACCCGGTCACCCTGGCTGAGCTTCGCCGGGGCGATGATGTAGCGCTTCTCGCCGTCTGCGTAGTGCAGGAGCGCGATGCGCGCGGTGCGGTTCGGGTCGTACTCGATGTGAGCGACCTTGGCCGGCACGCCGTCCTTGTCGTGACGACGGAAGTCGATCACGCGGTAGGCGCGCTTGTGGCCACCGCCCTGGTGACGGACGGTCACACGACCGGTGTTGTTACGGCCGCCCTTGCTGTGCAGGGGGCGGACCAGCGACTTCTCCGGCGTGGACCGCGTGATCTCGACAAAGTCGGCGACGCTGGAGCCACGACGGCCCGGGGTCGTCGGCTTGTACTTGCGGATACCCATTTCTCAGTCCTCGTCCGATTCCGGACGATCCAGACCGCCCTTAGGCGGTCGGACCGCCGAAGATGTCGATACGGTCGCCCTCGGCGAGGGTCACGATGGCGCGCTTGGTGTTGGCGCGCTTGCCGAAACCGGTCTTGGTGCGCTTGCGCTTACCCTGACGGTTGATCGTGTTGACCCCGGTGACCTTGACCGAGAAGACCGCCTCGACGGCCTGCTTGATCTGGGTCTTGTTGGCGCGCGGGTCGACGATGAACGTGTACTTGTTCTCGTCCAGCAGCGCGTAGCTCTTCTCCGAGACAACCGGCTTGACCAGGAGGTCGCGCGGGTCCGAGAAGGTCTTGCTGGTGACGACGGCCTCAGTCATCAGGCCTCGCTCCCTTCGGTCTCAATGGCCTTGGGGCCAGACACGAAGGACTCGAAGGCGGCCTGGGTGAAGACCACATCGTCCGAGACGAGCACGTCGTACGTGTTCAGCTGGCCCGGCTCCAGGATGTGGACCTGGGGCAGGTTGCGGGCGGACAGCCACGCGGCCTCGTCGGACCGGTCGACGACCAGGAGCAGGTTCTTGCGCTCCGAGATCTTGCCGAACAGGGTCTTGGCGGCCTTGGTGGACACCGCACCGTCGACCACGCCGGAGACGACGTGGATACGGCTGTGGCGGGCCCGGTCGGAGAGGGCACCGCGCAGGGCGGCGACCTTCATCTTCTTCGGGGTCCGCTGCGAGTAGTCACGCGGCTGCGGGCCGTGGACGACGCCACCGCCGGCGAACTGCGGCGCACGGGTCGAACCCTGGCGCGCGCGGCCGGTGCCCTTCTGGCGGTACGGCTTGCGGCCACCGCCTCGGACCTCGCCACGAGTCTTGGTCTTGTGCGTGCCCTGGCGGGCAGCGGCCAGCTGTGCGACGACGACCTGGTGGATCAGCGGGATGCTGACCTTCGCGTCGAAGATCTCCGTGGGGAGCTCGACGGTCCCGGCCTTGTCGCCTGCCGGCGAAAGGATGTCAATGGTGCTCATCGGTTACCTCAGGCCCCCTTGGCCGCGGTACGGACCAGGACGAGGCCGCCATTCGGACCAGGAACCGCACCCTTGATCAGGAGCAGGCCCTTCTCCGCGTCAACGGCGTGGACGGTCAGGTTCTGGGTGGTGACCCGCTCATTGCCCATACGGCCCGCCATGCGCATGCCCTTGAACACACGGCCCGGGGTGGCGCAGCCACCGATGGAACCGGGCGAGCGGTGCTTGCGCTGGGTGCCGTGACCGGCGCCGAGGCCACGGAAGTTGTGACGCTTCATGACACCGGCGAAGCCCTTGCCCTTGCTCTGGCCGGTGACGTCAACCTTGACGCCCGACTCGAACACGGCAGCGGTGATCTCCTGGCCGAGCACGTACTCGCTGGCGTCAGCGGTACGGAGCTCCACCAGGTGGCGGCGCGGGGTGACGTCGGCCTTGGCGAAGTGACCCTTGAGGGGCTTGTTCACCTTGCGCGGGTCGATCTCGCCGAAGGCGATCTGGACCGACTCGTAGCCGTCGCTGTCGTTGGTGCGGACCTGGGTGACGACGCAGGGCCCGGCCTTGACGACGGTCACCGGGACGACCCGGTTGTTCTCGTCCCAGACCTGGGTCATGCCGAGCTTCTCGCCCAGGACGCCCTTAATGTTCTTTGCCATCTCGCGCGTCACCTCAGAGCTTGATCTCGATGTCGACGCCAGCCGGCAGGTCGAGACGCATAAGCGAGTCAACCGTCTTCGGCGTGGGGTCGAGAATGTCGATGAGGCGCTTGTGCGTGCGCATCTCGAAGTGCTCGCGCGAGTCCTTGTACTTGTGCGGCGACTTGATGACGCAGTACACGTTCTTCTCAGTGGGCAGCGGCACCGGGCCCGCGACCGACGCACCAGTGCGCGTCACCGTCTCGACGATCTTCTTCGCCGAGGAGTCGATGACCTCGTGGTCGTAGGCCTTGAGCCGGATGCGGATCTTCTGTCCCGCCATGGCTACTCAGTAGTCCTGTCTCTCGTAACGCTCTGGGACTCGGCCGGCTGCGCACCCAGGATCCGGAAAACCCTGCGAACGCCGCCCTTCCTCACTCCACCTCCGACCCACGCGGTCGGGCGTGTCGCGCCCCTTCCAGCAAAATTTCCCAAAGGAAATTCCCTGCTCAAGGGGTTTGTGGGGGAAGGACACCCACCGAGCGCCTGGCTGGGGCCCCGCTGACGCTTCCCGGAAGATTCCCGTACTTCCGCCCCTCATAAGGGACGACGAGTACTGCGGGACTCGCTTCCAGTCCTCCCGACGGGAGGCGCGCAGCATCGGCACACAACCGAGCAACCTGAACAGTGTGCCACATGCCCCCGGAGGGGCGCCAATCGCGGCCGAAGACGGTACTCCGACCGGCTCACTTGTCAAACCACCCCGCCGACATACGGGACACTATGGTCGCGAACGGCCAGGTGCCACGGCCGCATCACTCCCCAGCATGCTTTGTCAGGGCTAGGGCAACCCCTGAGGAGCCCCAGCCGTCCCTTAAAGCGCTGGGGCAGCCGGGGACTGCGCGCTGCATGACAGGAGGAGTCGCTGAGTTGAACATCTCACAGCGCAGGGGCATGTCACGCCGGGCGGTACTGGCCGGGATCGCCGCCACCACGGCGGTCACCGCGGCCGGGTGCAGCGCCGGTGACTCCGGCCGGCTCACATCATCCCCCGAAGCCATAAGCCCCGTCGACCCCATCGGCCCCGGCGTCACGCAGTCCTTCGCCGGCACCCGGGGCCCCCTGCTGCTGCAGATCATGGCGCACCCGGACGACGACCTGTTCTTCATGAACCCCGACGCCCAGCACCTGGTCACCTCCGGCGTCCCCGTCGTCTCCGTGTACGTCACGGCCGGCGAGGCGGTGGGCCAGAACTGGATCCCGGGCATGCCCCAGCCCAAGCCGGACAAGGCCGCCTACTCCTCCGCCCGCCACCAGGGCCTGCGCCAGGCCTACGCCGAGATGATCGGCCGCGACAAGTTCACCCCATGGAAGGAGTCCGTCATGGACCTTCCGGGTGGTGTCCGGGCCGAGACCAACGAGCTCTCCAACGGCCGGCGCAGCGCCCGGCTGGTCTTCCTCAACATCGCCATGCTCTCCGAGGGCAACACCCGGCTGCCCCAGCTGTGGGAGCGGCCCTACGCGATGATGCAGTCCATGGTCGCCACCGGCTCGCCGTGCACCACGGTCAGCACCTACCGGCACCGGACCGTGGTGGACGTCCTGGCGGCGATCATGGCCAGGTTCCGGCCCACCGTGGTGCACACGATGGACCCCGACCCCGACTACCAGGTCCACGACGCCACGCACCCCAAGGACAACGACTACGGGGCGTGCTCGGACCACCGCGACCACACCCCGACCGCGCTCTTCACCTGGAAGGCGCTCTCCCAGTGGGTCGAGGAGGCCACCCGCCGCGACGGCCACCCGCCGCGCTTCACGGTGAACGCCTTCCGCGGCTACTACAACCAGCGCTGGCCGCACAATCTGCCTCCGCAGATCGTCGAGCAGAAGCACCGCCTCGTCTCGGCCTACGGCGGCGACCCGTCCTGGCAGTGCGGCAACGCGGCGGGCTGCGGCGACTACGGCCAGGGCGGCGAGCGGCCGCTGGCCAACCGCAAGGGCTGGATCCGCTCCACCCACTACCGCTACCCCGGCGCCCTGGCCGTCGCGGACAGCGACCGGGCGGGCCGCCTGGAGGCCTACGGCGTGCTCGGCCTGCAGGCCGTGCGCTGGCAGGAGACGTCCGCGGGCAGCGGCCGCTGGGGACAGCCGCAGAACCTCGGCGGCGGGCCCCTGGCGCCCTCCCTGGCCGCCGTCAAGGACGCCCGGGGACGCCGGCTGCTGTTCGCCCTGCGCTTCTCCGCGCTGGAGGGCCAGGGCCGCGCCAACAGCCGCGAGATCGTCGTCCTGGAGCAGCGCACACCCGGCGGCGCCTTCAAGGGCTGGAAGGGCCTCGGCAACCCCGAGCGCAGGACCGAGCGGGGGCGCCGCGTGGGAATGCCCGCCGCCGTCGCCACCCCCGACGGCCGGGTCCACCTCTTCGTCCGCAACGCCAGCAAGGGCCTCTCCAGCCGGGTGCGCGAGGCCGACGGCACGTGGGGGAAGTGGCAGAGCCTGCACGGGCAGGAGATCCAGGAGGGTCTCACCGTCGCCCTGGACAAGCAGCAGCGCGTCCACGTCTTCGGCGCCGGCCGCGACACCGTGCACCACTGGAGCCAGGAGGCCCCCGGCAGGCCGGTCCGTCACATGCCGCTCACGGGGCTGCCGGGCCCCGGTGGCGACCAGGTGGGCGCCGCGCCGGGCCCCGACGGGGCGCTGACCGTCGTCTACCGCACCCCGGCCACCGCGGAGCCGGTCGCCTACCGGCTGGAACAGGACGGCTCCGGCACCCGGCAGACCTCCGGCGGGGGGCTGCGGGACTTCACCGGCTACGGTGCGCTCGCCGCGGCCGGCCTGCCCCGGCGCGGCGGCAAGGACTCCCTGATGGTGCTGGGCCGGGCCATGAACGGCGAGATACAGCTCGCGGACGCCGAGTCCGGCGACTCCCCCGTCCGCTCGCCCCGCGACTTCGTGCCCGTGGGCACGTCCTCGCTGGTCACGGACGCCGCTCACCGGCTGTGCGCCGTAGGGGTGGGCCCGGACGCCACGCCCTGGCTGTGGCGTCCGGCGCCCGGCTCCGGCGCCTGAGGCCTATCCTCCGGAAGTGGCCGGGGAGCTTCCCTCCCCGGCCCCTCCCGCGTTCAAGCCACGCCACAGAGGGCAGGGGCAGACCGTGCGCATTCACTTCACCGGTGCCGACCTGGGCCGCATCCGGCTGACCGCGGAACCCGACCTTCTGTGGGAGACGCTGCTGGCCGCACACATGGTCCAGACGGGCCAGGCACCCCTGATCTTCAGCGAGTGGCGCAACCGGATCCGCGGCCGGCTGACGGACCCCATGCGCAGGCTCCTCGCCCTGGCACCGCCCCGGGGCTACTCCCCCGACTTCCTCACCCCGCCCGAGGCGTCCGAGGGCCTGGTGACCGGCCTGGACGCCATGCTCTCGCTGCCCCGTCGGCAGCTGCGCCGCGACCTGGAACTGCTGGCGCCGGACCGGCGCGACCTGCACTTCGTCCGGGCCCTCGCCGACGGCGGGAGCGCGCCGCTGAAGGCCCTGGGCGACGGCATCACCGCCTTCCACGACATCGCGGTCCAGCCCTACCTCGCCAAGGTGCGCGAGCACATCTCCGCCGACCGGGCCACCCGCTCCCAGGCGATCCTGCTCAGCGGCGGTGAGCATTTACTGACCACGCTGCACCCGGCGGTGCGCTGGAACCCTCCTGTGCTGGAGGTGGCGATCCCGTCGAACGAGGACGTGTACCTGGAGGGGCGCGGGCTACGGCTCGTGCCCTCCTTTTTTTGCTGGCGCGCCCCCACCGTGCTTCGCGATCCGGAGCTTCCGCCGGTGCTCGTGTACCCGATCGTCCACGACCCCGCCTGGCTGCTGGACGCCCACGGCGCCCGCGAGGCGCGGGGCGGGGAGCCGCCGCTGGCCGCCCTGCTCGGCCGCACCCGGGCCGAGGTGCTGGAGGCCACCGCCCGCGGCTGCACCACCAGCGAACTGGCCCGCCGGGTGCGCATCGCCATGGCCACTGCCAGCCACCACGCCACGGTCCTGCGCGAAGCGGGTCTGATCACCACGCACCGCGCCAACGGCAGGGCGTACCACACCCTCAGCTTCCTCGGCCGGGAGCTGCTCAACGGCCGGCGGCTGGTCACACCGGAAGCCGGGTGAGCCGCGGGCCCGTGCCCTCCCCGGCTCCCCCGAGCCCCAGCCGCCTCAGCAGGACGTCCTCGGCGGGCACTGCCAGCACCTGCACGAGGGGGCCGGCCAGGGTGCGCAGCACCGTCTCGAAGCCCTCGCGGGGGGAGATGGACCGGAAGCCCTGGCGCAGGGCCCGCTCCCGCACGCCGGCCCCGGCAGCGGCGCCCACGGTGCCCCACCAGCCCCAGTCGACGACGCGGACGGGAAAGGGCAGCCGCTGGTCGAGGGCGTGCGCGTAGGCGTCCTGGAACGCCGACCCGGCCGCGTAGCCGGCCAGCCCCGCATCGCCCAGGAGGGACTGGACGGAGGAGAAGAACAGCAGGAAGTCCAGCGGCTCGTCGTGGAAGGCCTCGGCCAGGGCGACGCTGATGCGGCTCTTGGCGGCGAGGGATTCGCACAGCGCCTCCTGGCCGAGGCCGCGGACCAGGCCCGGCGCGTGGGCCAGCGCCGAGTGGATCACGCCGTGGACGGCCCCGAAGCGCTCGTGCACGACCCGCAGACCCGCCCGCAGGCTCGCCGTGTCGCGGGCGTCGGCCCGTACGTACAGCAGCCGCGTGCCGTCGGGGTCGGCCTCCCGGATCGTGCGGAGCCGCTCCTCCCCCGGCGCGGACCGGCCGAGCAGAGCCACCCGCGCGCCGTGATCGCGGGCCAGGAAGCGGGCCACCTCCAGCCCGATGCCGCCCGCCCCGCCGACGATGACGTACGTACCGCCGTCGCGGACGTGCCCGGGCCGTGGGGCCGGCAGGGTCACCGGGCGCAGCGCCCGTACGTGGCGGGCGCCGTCGCGGTGGGCGGCGTGGCCGCCGCGCACGGCGGGCTCCGCGGCGATCAGGGCGGCGAGGTGCTCCAGGTGGGGGCTGTCCGCCCCGGGCAGCCGGCCGCCCAGGCCGAGGTCGACGACGGGCGCCTTCCAGCGCCGGTGCTCGCTCTCCAGCACCCGGGCCAGGCCGGCGAGGGAGGCCGCGTGGGGGTTGGTGACCCGTCCGCCGGCGACGGCCCAGGCGTCGTTGGTGACGATCCGCCAGTCGGCCTCGCGGGTGGCGGCCGCCGGGATGACCAGGTCCCGTGCGGTACGGAAGAGTGCCCGTACGCCGCTGCCCTCGGCCCGTTCCAGGGCGGCGACGCCGTCCGCCGCGCCCTCGGCGAGACCGCCGAGGAAGTAGACGGTGCGTGGCGCGGGGACCGTCGCCGGCCAGGGCGCGTGCGGGCTCGCTTCGAGGCGTACGACCTCGTCGGCGGGGCTCCGGGCGGCGTGCAGCCGGGCGAGGGCATCGGCCAGGGGCCGGCCGGACGGGGCGTGGACGATCAGTACCGGGCCGGGCGGCGCGGTGGGCGGCCCGGCGGGCACCGGGGCGGGCCGCCAGGCACTGGTGTAGGTGAACTCCTCGGTCGGCACATGACCTCCGGTGTGATCAACTTGCCCGCCACACGCCGGGCGACAGGGCCTACCGTAAGTTCCGCACCGTGCACCATCCATAGCCCGCCCGCGAGTCTGGAATTCGATGCAGCAGCCGATTTCGCCCCACCCCGGCCGACGGCTCCTCGCCGTCAGCGACCTGCACACCGGCATGACCGACAACGTGCCCATCGCCGAGTCACTGCGCCCCACCACCGACGAGGACTGGCTGATCGTGGCCGGTGACGTGGCCGAGCGCTTCGAGGACGTCGAGCGCACGATGGCCCTGCTGGCGGGCCGCTTCGCCAAGGTCGTGTGGGCACCGGGCAACCACGAGCTGTGGACGCCGAAGACGGATCCGGTCGACCTGCGGGGCGAGGCCCGTTACGAACGGCTGGTGAAGATGTGCCGGGACCTGGGCGTGGTGACGCCGGAGGACCCCTGGCCGGTGTGGGAGGGCGAGGGCGGGCCGGTGGCGGTCGCGCCACTGTTCACGCTGTACGACTACACCTTCCGCACCCCGACGGCGGCCACGAAGCAGGAGTCGCTGGAGCAGGCCCACGCGGCCGGGGTCGTGTGCACGGACGAGTTCCTGCTGCACCCCGAGCCCTACGCCGGCGCCGACGACTGGTGCCGCGCCCGCGTCGCGGCCACCGAGGCGCGGCTGGCCGCGCACGATGCGTCCCTGCCGCTGGTGCTGGTCAATCACTGGCCGCTGGTGCGCGAGCCCACGGACGTCATGACGTACCCGGAGTTCGCCCAGTGGTGCGGGACCGTGCTGACCCGGGACTGGCACACGCGGTTCAACACCGCCGCCGTGGTCTACGGGCACCTGCACATCCCGCGCACGACCTGGTACGACGGGGTCCGCTTCGAGGAGGTCTCCATCGGCTACCCGAGGGAGTGGCGGCGCCGGGGCCACCCGAAGGGGCTGCTGCGGCAGATCCTGCCGTACACACGGGCGACCTGAGCCACGGACCTCCAAAAACGAGCGGGCCCCGCACATCCGAGGATGTGCGGGGCCCGTTCAGACCTGCAAGTAAGAGGACTTACTTGTTGATCTTGGTGACCTGGCCGGCGCCGACGGTGCGGCCGCCCTCACGGATGGTGAAGCGCAGGCCCTCCTCCATCGCGACGGGCTGGATCAGGTTGACGGTCATCTCGGCGTTGTCGCCGGGCATGACCATCTCCGTGCCCTCCTTGAGGGTCACAACACCGGTCACGTCAGTCGTACGGAAGTAGAACTGCGGACGGTAGTTGTTGAAGAACGGGGTGTGACGGCCACCCTCGTCCTTCGACAGGATGTACGCCGTGGCCTCGAACTCGGTGTGCGGCGTGACCGTGCCCGGCTTGATGATGCACTGGCCGCGCTCGACGTCCTCGCGCTTGATGCCACGGAGGAGCAGACCGACGTTCTCGCCCGCCTGGCCCTCGTCGAGCAGCTTGCGGAACATCTCGATACCGGTGACCGTGGTGGTGGTCTTCTCGGTCTTGATGCCGATGATGTCGACGGTCTCGTTGACCTTCAGGACACCGCGCTCGATACGGCCGGTGACGACCGTACCGCGACCGGTGATCGTGAAGACGTCCTCGATGGGCATGAGGAACGGCTTGTCGACGTCACGCTCGGGCTGCGGGATGTGGTTGTCGACGGCCTCCATGAGGTCGCGGACGGACTTGCCCCACTCGGCGTCGCCCTCGAGCGCCTTGAGCGCCGAGACCTTGACGACCGGAGCGTCGTCACCGTCGAACTCGTACTCGTTGAGGAGCTCACGAACCTCGAGCTCGACGAGCTCCAGGATCTCCTCGTCGTCCACCATGTCGGCCTTGTTCAGGGCGACAACGATGTACGGCACGCCGGACTGGCGGGCCAGGAGCACGTGCTCCTTGGTCTGCGGCATCGGACCGTCGGTCGCGGCGACCACGAGGATCGCGCCGTCCATCTGGGCGGCACCGGTGATCATGTTCTTGATGTAGTCCGCGTGACCCGGGCAGTCAACGTGGGCGTAGTGACGCGACTCGGTCTGGTACTCGACGTGCGCGATCGAGATCGTGATACCGCGCTGACGCTCTTCCGGCGCCTTGTCGATCTCGTCGAACGGCGTGAAGGGGTTCAGGTCCGGGTACGCGTCGTGCAGCACCTTGGTGATCGCCGCGGTAAGAGTGGTCTTACCGTGGTCGACGTGACCGATGGTGCCGATGTTGACGTGCGGCTTAGTCCGCTCGAACTTCGCCTTCGCCACTGGGGTCCTCCTGGGAGTGGTTCTGTACGCCTAGATTCGGTCGGCGCCAGGGATCTTTGCTGGGGTGCCGTCCGCCGGGGCATCCGCCACGCTCCGCGGGAAAAAATCCTCACGGTTTGCGGTGGAATGCCCCGACAGCCGGTGTCAAGCCTAAGGCGTGAGCCTCGTCTGTGGAGACGAGAGCCCCTTACTCGCCCTTGGCCTTCGCGATGATCTCCTCGGCGACGTTCCGCGGAACCTCGGCGTAGGAGTCGAACTGCATCGAGTAGCTTGCGCGACCCGAAGTCTTGCTGCGGAGGTCTCCGACGTAGCCGAACATCTCCGACAGCGGAACCAGGCCCTTGACGAGCTTGGCGCCGTGACGGTCCTCCATGGCCTGGATCTGGCCACGGCGGGAGTTGATGTCGCCGATCACGTCGCCCATGTAGTCCTCGGGGGTGGTGACCTCAACGGACATCATCGGCTCGAGCAGAGCCGGCGACGCCTTGCGGGCACCCTCCTTGAACGCCATGGAACCGGCGATCTTGAAGGCGAGCTCCGAGGAGTCGACGTCGTGGTAGGCACCGTCGAGCAGCGTCACCTTGACGCCGGTCAGCGGGTACCCGGCCAGCACGCCGAACTCCATGGCCTCCTGGCAACCCGCGTCCACGGACGGGATGTACTCCCGCGGGATACGGCCACCGGTGACCTTGTTCTCGAACTCGTAGCCGTCGCCCTCGAGGGGCGCGATGGCCATCTGCACCTTGGCGAACTGGCCGGAACCACCAGTCTGCTTCTTGTGCGTGTAGTCGATACGCTCGACGGCCTTGCGGATCGTCTCGCGGTAGGCGACCTGCGGCTTGCCGACGTTCGCCTCGACGCGGAACTCACGGCGCATACGGTCGACCAGCACGTCGAGGTGCAGCTCGCCCATACCCGCGATGATGGTCTGGCCCGTCTCCTCGTCCGTGTGGACCTGGAAGGACGGGTCCTCCTCGGCGAGACGCTGGATGGCGACACCCAGCTTCTCCTGGTCGCCCTTGGACTTGGGCTCGATGGCGACCTGGATCACCGGAGCCGGGAAGTCCATGGACTCGAGGATGACCGGCGCGGACGCGTCACAGAGGGTCTCACCGGTGGTGGTCTGCTTCAGACCCATGACGGCGACGATGTCACCGGCACCCACCGACTCGATCTCCTCACGCTTGTTCGCGTGCATCCGGTAGATCTTGCCGATGCGCTCCTTCTTGCCCTTCACGGAGTTCTGCACCTGGGTGCCGGTCTCCATGCGGCCCGAGTAAACCCGGACGAAGGTGAGCTTGCCGAGGTGCGGGTCGCTCATGATCTTGAAGGCAAGGCCGGCGAACGGCTCGTCGTCGGACGGCTTGCGCTTCACGACCTCGTCGGCGTTGTTGACCGCGTGGCCCTCAACGGCCTCGACGTCCAGCGGCGACGGCAGGTAGCGCACGACCGCGTCGAGCAGGGGCTGAACGCCCTTGTTCTTGAACGCGGTGCCACAGAACACCGGGGTGACGGTGACGGAGTCGGCGCTGCCACGGGAGGCCAGCGTGATGCGGCGGATGGCCGCCATCAGCTGCTCCTCGGTGGGCTCCTGGCCCTCGAGGAAGAGCTCCATCATGGCGTCGTCGTGCTCGGCGACGCCCTCGAGGAGCTTGCCCCGCCATTCCTCGGCGGCCTCGGTGTGCGTGGCCGGGATGTCGACGACGTCGTACATCTCGCCCTTGGCAGCCTCGGTGGACCAGACCAGCGCCTTCATCTGGACGAGGTCGACCACGCCCTTGAAGTCGGCCTCGGCACCGATCGGGAGCTGCATGACCAGCGGGACCGCACCGAGGCGGTCGACGATCATGTCGACGCAGCGGTGGAACTCGGCACCCGTACGGTCGAGCTTGTTGACGAAGCAGATGCGCGGCACGCCGTAGCGGTCCGCCTGACGCCAGACAGTCTCGGACTGGGGCTCGACACCGGCGACGCCGTCGAACACCGTCACGGCACCGTCGAGCACGCGCAGCGAACGCTCCACCTCGACGGTGAAGTCGACGTGGCCCGGGGTGTCGATGATGTTGATGGTGTGGTCGACGTCGTTCAGCGGCCAGTGGCAGGTCGTCGCGGCAGACGTGATCGTGATGCCGCGCTCCTGCTCCTGCTCCATCCAGTCCATCGTGGCAGCGCCGTCGTGGACCTCACCGATCTTGTACGAGACACCGGTGTAGAACAGGATCCGCTCGGTGGTGGTCGTCTTGCCCGCGTCGATGTGGGCCATGATCCCGATGTTGCGGACCTTGGCCAGGTCAAGCGAAGTGGTGGCCATATGGCTCAGTCTTCTCTCGGTCTCGATGTGGGTAGCGACTACCAGCGGTAGTGCGCGAAGGCCTTGTTGGACTCGGCCATCTTGTGCGTGTCCTCACGCTTCTTGACCGCAGCGCCCAGACCGTTGGAGGCGTCCAGGAGCTCGTTCATGAGGCGCTCGGTCATCGTCTTCTCGCGACGGGCGCGGGAGTAACCGACGACCCAGCGGAGCGCGAGGGTGGAGGCGCGGCCCGGACGGACCTCGACCGGCACCTGGTAGGTGGCGCCACCGACGCGGCGGGACTTGACCTCGAGCGCCGGCTTGACGTTCTCGAGGGCGCGCTTGAGGGTGATGACCGGGTCGTTACCGGTCTTCTCGCGCAGACCCTCCATGGCGCCGTACACAATGCGCTCGGCGGTGGAGCGCTTGCCGTGCAGGAGGATCTTGTTGATCAGCGACGTCACCAGCGGGGAGCCGTAAACCGGGTCGATGATGACCGGGCGCTTCGGGGCGGGGCCCTTACGAGGCATTCTTACTTCTCCTTCTTGGCGCCGTAGCGGCTGCGAGCCTGCTTACGGTTCTTGACGCCCTGCGTGTCGAGGGAGCCGCGGATGATCTTGTAGCGAACACCCGGCAGGTCCTTCACACGGCCGCCGCGCACGAGCACGATGGAGTGCTCCTGCAGGTTGTGGCCCTCACCCGGAATGTAAGCGGTGACCTCGATGCCGGAGGTCAGACGCACACGCGCGACCTTACGGAGCGCCGAGTTCGGCTTCTTCGGGGTGGTCGTGAAAACACGCGTGCAGACGCCGCGGCGCTGGGGCGAACCCTCGAGCGCGGGCGTCTTGTTCTTCTCGACCTTGTCCTGCCGGCCCTTCCGGACCAGCTGCTGGATCGTAGGCACCGTTTCTCCGGTTTCTGTGTGCCGATCACGATAAAACTAACCTGGAAGCAAACACCGACCCACGCGGTCGGGTGTGTCGAAGGCTGCAGACCTCCGCACGAAGGCGGATTGACGCAGATTTCGGTGTCTCCGAGCCGGTCGAAACCGCTCGGTTCCGGGTCCCTCACGCGGTCTGAAGGCACGCGCAAGAGCCCAGGGACACCCCAGGCACAAGGTCAGAGCGTACCTACCGCATGGGCTGCGGTCAAAACAAATGCACACGCGGGGGGCGCCCCGATGTGCTGGATATGTCGCAGATCAGAGCGGCCCCCTGGGCCCCGGACGGGCCCTCGCGCCAGGTCCGGCGCCCGGCGGATACACCCCGATGGGCGCTCTCGGGCGTGTTGTGAGACCGCGCACACGGCCGTACGGACCCCGGACGCGCACGGGAGCGTGCGACGCCGACCCGCCCTCCAGCGGCTCCCGAGCGGCTCCGAGCGGCGCCTGGGGTGCTCTCCGCGCCCTCCGGCGGGCGGCACGGCTCCGGCGCGCGGAGAACGCCGCAGGGCGGCCACCCCGGGATCGGGGTGACCGCCCTGACGAGCGTGTCGCACGACTACTGGTTGTACGGACCGTAGTCGTAGTCCTCCAGCGGAACAGCCTGGCCGGAGCCGGTGCCGAAGGGCGAGTAGTCGATGTCGTCGTAACCGACGGCCGAGTACATCGCGGCCTTCGCCTCCTCGGTGGGCTCCACCCGGATGTTGCGGTAGCGGGACAGACCCGTACCGGCCGGGATGAGCTTACCGATGATGACGTTCTCCTTGAGGCCGATCAGGGAGTCCGACTTGGCGTTGATCGCCGCGTCGGTCAGAACCCGGGTCGTCTCCTGGAAGGACGCCGCCGACAGCCAGGACTCGGTCGCGAGCGAGGCCTTGGTGATACCCATCAGCTGCGGACGGCCGGAGGCGGGGTGACCGCCCTCGGTGACCACACGACGGTTCTCGGACTCGAAGCGCGAGCGCTCCACGAGCTCGCCCGGCAGCAGCTCCGCGTCGCCGGACTCGATGATCGTCACGCGGCGGAGCATCTGCCGGATGATGATCTCGATGTGCTTGTCGTGGATCGACACACCCTGCGAGTTGTAGACCTTCTGCACCTCGCCGACCAGGTGGACCTGGACGGCGCGCTGGCCGAGGATGCGCAGGACGTCGTGCGGGTTGGTGGCACCCACGGTGAGCTTCTGGCCCACCTCGACGTGCTCGCCCTCGCTGACCAGCAGACGGGCACGCTTCGAGATCGGGAACGCCGTCTCGTCGCTGCCGTCGTCCGGGGTGACGACGAGCTTCTTGGTCTTCTCGGTCTCCTCGATGCGGACGCGGCCGGCCGCCTCCGAGATCGGGGCGACACCCTTGGGCGTACGGGCCTCGAAGAGCTCGACGACACGGGGCAGACCCTGGGTGATGTCGTCACCGGCCACACCACCGGTGTGGAAGGTACGCATCGTCAGCTGGGTACCGGGCTCACCGATGGACTGGGCGGCGATGATGCCGACCGCCTCACCGATGTCCACCAGCTTGCCGGTCGCCAGCGAGCGGCCGTAGCAGAAGGCACAGGTGCCGACCGCGGACTCGCAGGTGAGGACCGAGCGGGTCTTGACCGTCTCGACGCCGTGGGCGACGAGCTGCTCGATGAGCACGTCACCGAGGTCGACGTTGGCAGGCGCGATGACCTTGCCGTCGATGACGACGTCCTCGGCGAGCATGCGGGCGTAGACGCTGGTCTCGACGTCGTCCGTCTTGCGCAGGACACCGTCGGCGCCCTTGGTCGCGATCACCAGCTTGAGGCCACGGTCGGTGCCGCAGTCCTCCTCGCGGATGATCACGTCCTGCGAGACGTCCACGAGACGACGGGTCAGGTAACCCGAGTCGGCGGTACGGAGCGCGGTGTCCGCGAGACCCTTACGGGCACCGTGGGTGGAGATGAAGTACTCCAGCACGGAGAGACCCTCACGGAACGACGCCTTAATGGGTCGCGGAATGGTCTCGTTCTTCGCGTTCGACACCAGACCACGCATACCGGCGATCTGCCTCATCTGCATCATGTTTCCTCGGGCACCCGAGTCAACCATCATGAAGATGGGGTTCGTCTTGGGGAAGTTCGCGTTCATCGCCTCGGCAACCTCGTTGGTCGCCTTGGTCCAGATCGCGATGAGCTCCTGCGTGCGCTCGTCCTTGGTGATCAGACCGCGCTCGTACTGCTTCTGGACCTTCTCGTCCTGCGCCTCGTAGCCCTTGACGATCTCCTTCTTCGCCTCGGGAACGACGATGTCGGAGACCGACACGGTGACGCCGGAACGGGTCGCCCAGTGGAAGCCCGCCGCCTTCAGGTTGTCGAGCGTCGCCGCCACGATGACCTTGGGGTAGCGCTCGGCCAGGTCGTTGACGATCTCGGAGAGCTGCTTCTTGCCCACCGAGTAGTCGACGAACGGGTAGTCCTCGGGCAGCAGCTCGTTGAAGAGCGCGCGGCCCAGAGTGGTGCGCAGGCGGAAGCTGTCGCCCTGCTGCCACTCCGCTTCCCCGACGCGGTCGTCGCCCTCTTCCGGAACCGGCGGAGTCCAGCCACGCGGCGGGACGGTGCCGATCGGGAAGCGGATGTCGACCTTCGCCTGGAGCGAGAGCTCACGGGCGTCGAAGGCCATGATCGCCTCGGCGGTGGAGCCGAAGGACCGGCCCTCGCCGATGACCTTGCGCTCCTTCTCGTCCGTGGTGAGGAAGAACAGGCCCAGCACCATGTCCTGGGTCGGCATGGTGACGGGACGACCGTCGGCCGGCTTCAGGATGTTGTTCGAGGACAGCATCAGGATGCGGGCCTCGGCCTGCGCCTCCGCGGAGAGCGGCAGGTGGACGGCCATCTGGTCACCGTCGAAGTCCGCGTTGAACGCGGTGCAGACGAGCGGGTGGATCTGGATGGCCTTGCCCTCGACCAGCTGCGGCTCGAAGGCCTGGATGCCGAGGCGGTGCAGCGTGGGCGCACGGTTCAACAGCACCGGGTGCTCGGCGATGACCTCTTCGAGCACGTCGTACACGACCGTGCGGCCGCGCTCGACCATGCGCTTCGCCGACTTGATGTTCTGCGCGTGGTTCAGGTCGACCAGGCGCTTCATCACGAACGGCTTGAAGAGCTCCAGCGCCATGGCCTTGGGCAGACCACACTGGTGCAGCTTCAGCTGCGGACCGACGACGATGACGGAACGCGCGGAGTAGTCCACACGCTTACCGAGCAGGTTCTGACGGAAACGACCCTGCTTGCCCTTGAGCATGTCGCTCAGGGACTTCAGCGGGCGGTTGCCCGGACCGGTGACCGGGCGACCACGGCGGCCGTTGTCGAACAGCGCGTCGACGGCCTCCTGCAGCATCCGCTTCTCGTTGTTCACGATGATCTCGGGGGCACCGAGGTCAAGGAGACGCTTGAGGCGGTTGTTGCGGTTGATCACACGGCGGTACAGGTCGTTGAGGTCGGAGGTCGCGAAGCGGCCACCGTCCAGCTGCACCATCGGACGCAGGTCCGGCGGGATCACCGGGATGCAGTCCAGCACCATGCCGCTGGGGCTGTTGCGGGTCTGCAGGAAGGCGGAGACGACCTTGAGACGCTTGAGCGCACGGGTCTTCTTCTGGCCCTTGCCGGTCCGGATGATCTCGCGGAGGCGCTCGGCCTCCTCGTCGAGGTCGAAGGACTCCAGGCGCTTCTGCAGCGCGGCGGCGCCCATCGCACCCATGAAGTAGGTGCCGAAGCGGTCGCGCAGCTCGCGGTAGAGCAGCTCGTCGCCCTCGAGGTCCTGGACCTTGAGGTTCTTGAAGCGGCTCCACACCTCGTCGAGGCGGTCGATCTCGCGCTGCGCACGGTCGCGCAGCTGCTTCATCTCACGCTCGGCGCCCTCGCGCACCTTGCGGCGCACGTCGGCCTTGGCACCCTCGGCCTCGAGCTCGGCCAGGTCGGACTCGAGCTTCTTGGCACGGGCCTCGAGGTCGGCGTCACGACGCTGCTCGACCTGCTGACGCTCGACGGAGACGTGGGCCTCCAGCGAGGGCAGGTCGCGCGTACGGCGCTCCTCGTCCACCCACGTGATCATGTAGGCGGCGAAGTAGATGACCTTCTCGAGGTCCTTCGGGGCAAGGTCGAGCAGGTAGCCCAGGCGCGAGGGGACGCCCTTGAAGTACCAGATGTGGGTGACGGGAGCGGCAAGCTCGATGTGGCCCATCCGCTCACGGCGCACCTTGGCGCGCGTGACCTCGACGCCACAGCGCTCACAGATGATGCCCTTGAAGCGGACACGCTTGTACTTGCCGCAGTAGCACTCCCAGTCCCGGGTCGGACCGAAGATCTTCTCGCAGAAGAGTCCGTCCTTTTCGGGCTTCAGGGTGCGGTAATTGATGGTCTCCGGCTTCTTGACCTCGCCGTGGGACCAGGTTCGGATGTCGTCCGCGGTCGCCAGGCCGATCCGCAGCTCGTCGAAGAAGTTGACGTCGAGCACTTGTCGTCAATCCCTCTTTCAGGGGTCGTGCCCTCTCGCGCTAGCGAGGTATGGGCTCTACATCAGTGGTCTGGGGGTCCGGGGACGGCCGGGGCCTCTTACGAGGCCCCGACCAGACCCGTCAGACCTCTTCGACGCTGCTCGGCTCGCGCCGGGACAGGTCGATACCGAGCTCCTCCGCCGCGCGGAAGACGTCCTCGTCGGTGTCCCGCATCTCGATGGACATGCCGTCCGAGGACAGCACCTCCACGTTGAGGCAGAGGGACTGCATCTCCTTGATGAGCACCTTGAAGGACTCGGGGATGCCGGGCTCGGGGATGTTCTCGCCCTTGACGATCGCCTCGTAGACCTTCACTCGGCCGGTGACGTCGTCGGACTTGATGGTCAGCAGCTCCTGGAGGGCGTACGCGGCGCCATAAGCCTCCAGCGCCCACACCTCCATCTCACCGAAGCGCTGGCCACCGAACTGAGCCTTACCACCCAGCGGCTGCTGGGTGATCATGGAGTACGGACCGGTCGACCGAGCGTGCAGCTTGTCGTCGACCAGGTGGTGCAGCTTGAGGATGTACATGTACCCGACCGAGATCGGGTCCGGGAACGGCTCGCCGGAGCGGCCGTCGAACATCCGGGCCTTGCCGGACGGGAGCACGAGGCGCTCGCCGTCGCGGTTGGGGATCGTGGACTCGAAGAGACCGGCGATCTCGTCCTCGCGGGCGCCGTCGAAGACCGGGGTCGCGACGTTGGTACCGGCGGCGACGTCGTCGGCGCCGATCGCCTGGAGGCGCTTCATCCAGTCCTCTTCGCCCTCGACCTTCCAGCCGCGGCTGGCGAGCCAGCCGAGGTGGATCTCGAGGACCTGTCCCGGGTTCATTCGGGACGGGACACCGAGGGGGTTGAGGATGATGTCGACCGGGGTGCCGTCCTCGAGGAACGGCATGTCCTCCACGGGGAGGATCTTGGAGATGACACCCTTGTTGCCGTGACGGCCGGCGAGCTTGTCACCGTCGGTGATCTTGCGCTTCTGCGCGACGTAGACGCGGACCAGCTGGTTCACGCCCGGCGGCAGCTCGTCGCCCTCTTCGCGGTCGAAGACGCGGACGCCGATGACCTTGCCGATCTCGCCGTGCGGCACCTTCAGCGAGGTGTCACGGACCTCACGGGCCTTCTCACCGAAGATCGCGCGGAGCAGGCGCTCCTCCGGGGTCAGCTCGGTCTCGCCCTTGGGCGTGACCTTGCCGACCAGGATGTCGCCGGCGACGACCTCGGCACCGATGCGGATGATGCCGCGCTCGTCGAGGTCGGCGAGGACCTCCTCGGAGACGTTCGGGATGTCCCGGGTGATCTCCTCGGGACCCAGCTTGGTGTCACGGGCGTCGACCTCGTGCTCCTCGATGTGGATCGAGGAGAGGACGTCGTCCTGCACGAGGCGCTGCGACAGGATGATCGCGTCCTCGTAGTTGTGACCCTCCCACGGCATGAACGCCACGAGCAGGTTCTTGCCGAGCGCCATCTCGCCCTCGTCCGTGGACGGGCCGTCGGCGAGCACCTGGCCGGTGCTCACGCGGGCGCCCTCGTCCACGACGACCTTCTGGTTGAAGGACGTGCCCTGGTTCGAGCGGGAGAACTTGGCGACACGGTAGGTGTTGTACGTGCCGTCGTCGTTGGCGACGGTGACGTAGTCCGCGGAGACCTCCTGGACCACACCGTCCTTCTCGGCCTTGATGACGTCGCCGGCGTCGACCGCACAGCGGTACTCCATGCCGGTGCCGACCAGCGGGGCCTCCGCCTTGATCAGCGGAACGGCCTGGCGCATCATGTTCGATCCCATGAGCGCGCGGTTGGCGTCGTCGTGCTCGAGGAAGGGGATCATGGCGGTCGCGACCGACACCATCTGGCGCGGCGAGACGTCCATGTAGTCGACGTCGTCGCCGGCGATGTAGTCGATCTCGCCACCACGGCGGCGGACCAGCACACGGGCCTCGGCGTAACGCATGTCCTCGGTGAGGGGGGCGTTCGCCTGGGCGATGACGAAGCGGTCTTCCTCGTCGGCCGTCAGGTAGTCGACCTCGTCGGTGACGACGCCGCCCACGACCTTGCGGTACGGGGTCTCCACAAAGCCGAACGCGTTGACGCGGCCGTAGGAGGCGAGCGAGCCGATCAGACCGATGTTCGGGCCTTCGGGCGTCTCGATCGGGCACATGCGGCCGTAGTGCGACGGGTGAACGTCACGGACCTCGAAGCCGGCCCGCTCACGGGAGAGACCGCCCGGGCCCAGCGCCGAGAGACGACGCTTGTGGGTCAGACCCGACAGCGGGTTGGTCTGGTCCATGAACTGGGACAGCTGGCTGGTGCCGAAGAACTCCTTGATGGAGGCGACGACCGGCCGGATGTTGATCAGGGTCTGCGGCGTGATCGCCTCGACGTCCTGGGTGGTCATCCGCTCGCGGACGACGCGCTCCATACGAGCCAGGCCGGTACGGACCTGGTTCTGGATGAGCTCGCCGACGTTGCGCAGACGACGGTTGCCGAAGTGGTCGATGTCGTCGGTCTCGACGACGATCGAGCTGCCGTTCTCGCCGAGCGTCTCGAGCTCGCCGGCGTGCAGCTTCACCAGGTACTTGATCGTCGCGATGACATCGTCGACGGTCAGCACACCGGCGTCGAGCGGGGCGTCGGCGCCCAGCTTCTTGTTGACCTTGTAGCGGCCGACCTTCGCGAGGTCGTAGCGCTTGGGGTTGAAGTAGAGGTTCTCGAGCAGCGTCTGCGCGGCCTCACGGGTCGGCGGCTCGCCCGGACGCAGCTTGCGGTAGATGTCCAGCAGCGCGTCGTCCTGGCCCTGGGTGTGGTCCTTCTCCAGGGTGGCGCGCATGGACTCGTACTCACCGAACTCCTCGAGGATCTGCTCGGTGGTCCAGCCGAGAGCCTTCAGAAGGACGGTGACGGACTGCTTGCGCTTGCGGTCGATGCGGACACCGACCATGTCGCGCTTGTCGACCTCCATCTCCAGCCAGGCACCCCGGGACGGGATGATCTTGGCCGTGAAGATGTCCTTGTCGGACGTCTTGTCGATGGAGGAGTCGAAGTAGACACCCGGCGAACGGACCAGCTGCGACACGACGACACGCTCGGTGCCGTTGATGCAGAAGGTGCCCTTCGGCGTCATGAGCGGGAAGTCGCCCATGAAGACCGTCTGGGACTTGATCTCACCGGTCTCGTTGTTGGTGAACTCGGCCGTGACGAAGAGCGGGGCCGCGTACGTGAAGTCGCGCTCCTTGCACTCGTCGATCGAGTTCTTCGGGGGCTCGAAACGGTGGTCGCGGAAGGTCAGCGACATCGACCCGGAGAAGTCCTCGATCGGGGAGATCTCCTCGAAGATCTCCTCCAGACCGGACTTGGTGGGGACGTCCTGACCACTGTCCAGCGCAGCCTCGACGCGAGCCTTCCAGGCGGCATTGCCGAGCAGCCAGTCGAAGCTCTCGGTCTGCAGCGCAAGGAGGTTCGGAACCTCGAGGGGCTCCTTGATCTTTGCAAAAGAGATGCGCAGCGGGGCGGTGCTGGCGCCGTTGTTCGTATTGGCGGTCGAGGCGTTGCGCGAGGCGGCCAAGAGGGGGTCCTTCCGAGGGCTCGGACTCACTACGCGCGTACCGGTCCCACTCCGTGCGTACGAGAGAAATCCCAGCTCAGGGAGTTCCTTCAGCAATGCTCGGGAGGGGGCATGCCCCTGGTGACGGGCAGGGAGCAGCTAACAGGCAGCGCAAAGGGTCAGTGTAGCCACTTGGCCCACTGATGTCCAGAGCGGATTTCCGGAGACCGGTGCGATACCAATCTCTCCCTCCGGGATCCTGTTGTTCCTCTTCGCCTGACGTCCGCCCGACGCAAGTCATGCGCCGTGAAGCGCATGACGATACTTCCCTCTCCGCCATCGATCCATGCCTCGCCGGAGGACCGATGTGCGACGCGTCTGGGACGCGTCCTGAGAATCGCGCGCGGCGTGCCGTTCGTCAAGGCCCCTCGGCCCCCGGCCGCCTCCGGTAGCGGGGCATTTACGGGCTTGTGGGCGCCCCGGGGCAACGAAGATCACCATACTCGCCCCCGGGACCGTGCGCGCGCATCCGTTCCGGGAACGCCCAAGGGCGACCACCCGTGTGGGTGATCGCCCTTGAGTTGTGGACGTGCGTCAGAACGCGCGTCCGAGAGGAGTCAGCGGACTCCGTGGGGTCACTTGACCTCGACGGAGGCGCCGGCGCCCTTGAGGGCCTCGGCGGCCTTCTCCGCGGCGTCCTTGGCGACCTTCTCGAGGACCGGCTTCGGGGTGCCGTCGACGAGGTCCTTGGCCTCCTTCAGACCCAGGGAGGTCAGCTCGCGCACGACCTTGATGACCTGGATCTTCTTGTCACCGGCGCCGGTGAGGATGACGTCGAACTCGTCCTGCTCCTCGACGGCCTCGGCGGCGGCACCGGCGCCACCGGCGGCGGCAACGGCGACCGGGGCGGCAGCGGTGACGTCGAACTTCTCCTCGAACGCCTTCACGAAGGCGGCAAGCTCGATGAGGGTCATCTCTTCGAACTGGGCGAGCAGGTCGTCCTGGGTGAGCTTCGCCATGATGGCGGTCCTTCCACTAATTCGGCAGGTGCCGGATGTACATTTCGGCGGGCGTACGTGGCCCGCTGCGACCGTGACGGGCGCGAGTGCTCAGGCGCGGGGCCTGATTACTCGGCAGCCTCGGCCTCGGCGGGAGCCGGCGTACCGGCACCGCCCTGCTCGACCTTGCTGCGAAGCGCCTCCGCGGTGCGGACGAACTTCGACGGCAGGGCCTGGAAGAGCGCGGCAGTCTGGGACTGCTTGCCCTTCATGGCACCCGCCAGCTTGGCGAGCAGAACCTCGCGGGACTCAAGGTCCGCAAGCTTCTTGATCTCGTCGGCGGACAGCGCCTTGCCATCAAGGACACCGCCCTTGATGACGAGAGCGGGGTTGTCCTTGGCGAAGTCACGGAGACCCTTCGCCGCCGTGACCGGGTCACCGGTCACGAAGGCGACAGCGGTCGAGCCCATAAGGTGCTCGTCCAGCTGAATTCCGGCCTCGTTGGCCGCAATCTTGGTCAGCGTGTTCTTCACCACGGCGTAGTGAGCGTTGTCACCGAGCGACCGGCGCAGCTCCTTGAGCTGCGCGACGGTGAGCCCGGTGTACGAGGTCACAACAGCGGCGTTGGAGCTGCGGAACTTGTCCGCGATCTCCTCGACGGCTGCGACCTTGTCGGGCCTCGCCATGAGCCTCGGCCTCCTTCCGGGTGATTCGGACCGCATAGGCGCGAGAAGGGACCTGGGCAAAACGAAACGCCCCGGCGCAGGCGCTCGGGGCGTGACTCGACCGTTCGGACGTAATTTTCTTACGCACCGACGGGAGTTCAACCACAATCACCTGCGCAGGTCGCCCGCAGCTAGCGGATCCTTCGGCCACCACACCTCCGGGAGGAGGTACAGCAACGACCAGCGGTCTTTGGCTTCTCGCACACCTTACGCGACAGGTGCACAGTCCTCCAAATCGGGCCGGGCCCCGCACCTGGAGAGGTGCGGGGCCCGGCCTGAGGTACTGCGCGCTACGCGCTACAAGCCGTCGGTCAGACGGTCTCGTCCTCCGCGAGGAGGTTGCGGGTGCGGTTGCCGTCCAGCGGGATGCTGGGGCCCATCGTGGTGGTCAGGGTCGCCTTCTTGACGTAGCGGCCCTTCGCGGCGGACGGCTTCAGACGAAGGATCTCGTCCAGCGCCGCGGCGTAGTTCTCGACCAGCTTGGTCTCGTCGAAGGAGACCTTGCCGATGATGAAGTGCAGGTTCGAGTGCTTGTCGACGCGGAACTCGATCTTGCCGCCCTTGATGTCCGTGACAGCCTTCGCCACGTCCGGGGTGACCGTGCCGGTCTTCGGGTTCGGCATCAGGCCACGGGGACCGAGCACGCGGCCGAGGCGGCCGACCTTGCCCATGAGGTCCGGGGTGGCGACGACGGCGTCGAAGTCCAGACGGCCCTTCGCGACCTCGTCGATGAGTTCGTCGGAGCCGACGATGTCGGCGCCGGCGGCACGCGCGGCCTCGGCACGGTCGCCGGTCGCGAAGACCAGGACCCGGGCGGTCTTACCGGTGCCGTGCGGAAGGTTCACGGTGCCGCGGACCATCTGGTCGGCCTTGCGCGGGTCGACACCCAGACGCATGGCAACCTCGACGGTCGCGTCGAACTTCACGGACGAGGTGTCCTTGGCGAGACGGACGGCCTCGAGGGGAGCGTACAGACGCTCCTTCTCGACCTTGGCGTCCGCAGCGCGGAGAGTCTTGCTGCGCTTCACTTCTGCTCCTGAATGGTTGAGCGTGGAGTCGTGGTCCGGGCCAGCGCCGGCCCTTCCACTGTGTTGTCGATCATGCGGCTGTCGCCGCGTGGTCAAACGGGGCTGATCAGCCCTCGACCGTGACACCCATGGAACGGGCGGTGCCGGCGATGATCTTCGCGGCGGCGTCCAGGTCGTTGGCGTTCAGGTCGGGCATCTTGGTCGTGGCGATCTCGCGGACCTGCGCCTCGGTGATCTTGGCGACCTTGGTCTTGTGCGGCTCGCCCGAGCCCTTGTCCACGCCCGCGGCCTTGAGGATCAGCTTGGCGGCCGGCGGAGTCTTCGTGACGAAGGTGAAGGAACGGTCCTCGTAGACCGTGATCTCCACCGGCACGACCATGCCACGCTGCGACTCGGTCGCGGCGTTGTAGGCCTTGCAGAACTCCATGATGTTGACGCCGTGCTGACCCAGCGCGGGGCCGACCGGCGGAGCCGGGTTCGCGGCACCGGCGCTGATCTGGAGCTTGATAAGCCCCGTGATCTTCTTCTTCTTGGGAGGCATTGCTCTCTCCGGGTCCTAGTGAGAGTTTTTTTGCCCAACGCACACTGCGCGCAGGCATACCGCACCACGATAACGGGTAACGCGGCCGGGCCAAAAACCGAGCAGGTCAGACAGTCCCCCGCAAGCGGGGAAAACCCCCAGCGAGAAGCACTGTCTGACCTGGTCGGAAGCGTTTTGCCAGAGAAGTGTCAGTTCTTCTGGATCTGGTCGAAGCTGAGCTCGACCGGGGTCTCGCGGCCGAAGATCTCGACGAGGCCCTTGACCTTCTTCGAGTCGGCGTTGATCTCGTTGATCGTGGCCTGCAGCGTCGCGAACGGACCGTCCGTGACCGTGACCGAGTCGCCGACCTCGAAGTCCAGCACCTGGACCTCGACCTTGCGGCTGGGGACCGGGCGGCCCTCGGCCTCGGCGGCCTCCTTGGCGGCCTTCGCCTCGGCCTCGGGGGCGAGCATCTTGACGATCTCGTCCAGGGTCAGCGGGTACGGGTCGTAGGCGTTGCCCACGAAGCCGGTGACGCCCGGCGTGTTGCGGACGACGCCCCAGGACTCGTTCGTCAGGTCCATGCGCACCAGCACGTAGCCGGGGAGCTTGTTCTGGCGGACGGTGCGGCGGTCGCCGTTCTTGATCTGGACGACCTCTTCCTGCGGCACCTCGGCCTGGAAGATGTAGTCCTCGACGTTCAGCGAGACGGCGCGCTGCTCGAGGTTGGTCTTCACGCGGTTCTCGTAACCCGCGTAGGTGTGGATGACGTACCACTCGCCGGGCAGGCCACGCAGCTCGTCGCGGAGCGCGTCGACCGGGTCGACGGGAGCGGCCTCTTCGGCGGCTTCCTCGTCCTCGGCGTCCTCGGCGGAAGCGGCCTCGGCCTCGTCGCCCTCGACATGCAGCGCGGCCTCTTCGGCCGGCTCAGCGGCGGCGTCCTCGGCGTCGGGCTCGTCGGCACCGTCGGCGTTCTCGACGATCTCCTGCGCGGTGTCGTCGCCCTCGACCTCGGCCGAGACAGCCTCGTCAACGTTGGCCTCCGCCGCGACGGGCTCGGCGGCGTCGTTCAGGTTCGGGTCAGACACGTGGCTGCTTCTTCCTGGCTTCAAGGGGTGGAACGTGCGAAGAGGCGGCTCTCCGGAAAGGCCGCCTTACGCGCGGGACCGGGCTCAGCCGAAGACGTACTTGACGGCCTGCTCGAACCCATAGTCAATCACGGTCACAAGACCGATGACGATGACAACAAAGACGATCACCACAGTGGTGTACGTCGACAACTGGCTCTTGGAGGGCCAGACGACCTTGCGGAGCTCGGCGACGACCTGACGGTAGAAAAGCGCGAGGCGACCCAGAGGGCCCTTCTTCCCGCGCTTTCCACCACGGCGGCCCTTCTTGGTGGCCACCTCGTCCTCGGGACGACCGCTCTCAGGCGTCGCGGTGGAGCCAAGGGCTTCCGTCACTACGTCCTCACCTGAATCCGGGTCGTGGCCGTGCCGCGCCCGGTTGAGCCGCACGGCGGTGCATTTCAGTACGTACGCACGCACGCACCCAGTGATGATGCGTGTAGCAGGGCCGAAGGGACTTGAACCCCCAACCGCTGGTTTTGGAGACCAGTGCTCTACCAATTGAGCTACGACCCTTTGTGGTTCCCCCAACGTACCGCATCCATCCGGATGCACGGTGTGCACGCCCGGAGCGGATCCGCCGGTAAGGGGCCAACGACGGATGAGTGTACGTGCTTCCAGGCGTGTCGTCGAACAGCTGGGGACGCGGCGTTCCCCGGAAGGCCCCTGAACAGGGCCGGTCCGGGCGTCCGGCGGGGCCCGGGACCGGGGCCGTCGAGCGCACTCCGGCCGGTCCGCGAAACCAATGTGCCCGCCCCCCGGGAGGTCTGCGACGATGCCTTTATGACCGCTGCGACTCCTGCTGTTCCTCCCGCCCAGTCCCCCACCGAGCGCCGGGTTTCGGCGCGGATCGGATCCATTTCCGAGTCCGCCACTCTCGCCGTCGACGCCAAGGCCAAGGCCCTCAAGGCGGCCGGCCGCCCCGTCATCGGCTTCGGCGCCGGTGAGCCCGACTTCCCGACGCCCGGCTACATCGTCGAGGCCGCGGTGGAGGCCTGCCGCAACCCCAAGTACCACCGCTACACCCAGGCCGGCGGCCTGCCCGAGCTGAAGGCCGCCATCGTCGCCAAGACGCTGCGCGACTCCGGCTACGAGATCGACGCCTCCCAGGTGCTCGTCACCAACGGTGGCAAGCAGGCCATCTACGAGGCCTTCGCCGCGATCCTCGACCCGGGCGACGAGGTCATCGTCCCGGCCCCGTACTGGACGACCTACCCCGAGTCGATCCGGCTCGCGGGCGGCGTCCCGGTCGATGTCGTCGCCGACGAGACCACCGGGTACCGGGTGTCGGTCGAGCAGCTGGAGGCCGCGCGCACCGAGCGCACCAAGGTGGTGCTCTTCGTCTCCCCGTCCAACCCGACCGGCGCGGTCTACACGCGGGCCCAGGTCGAGGAGATCGGCCGCTGGGCCGCCGAGCACGGCCTGTGGGTACTCACCGACGAGATCTACGAGCACCTGGTCTACGGCGACGCGGAGTTCTCCTCCCTGCCGGTGGTGGTCCCGGAGCTGCGCGACAAGTGCATCGTGGTCAACGGTGTCGCCAAGACCTACGCCATGACCGGCTGGCGGGTGGGCTGGGTCATCGGCCCGCAGGACGTCGTCAAGGCCGCGACCAACCTCCAGTCGCACGCCACGTCGAATGTGAGCAACGTCGCTCAGGTGGCCGCCCTGGCCGCCGTCTCCGGCGACCTGACGGCCGTCGAGGAGATGAAGGTCGCCTTCGACCGCCGGCGGCGCACGATCGTGCGGATGCTGAACGAGATCGACGGCGTGGTCTGCCCCGAGCCCGAGGGCGCCTTCTACGCCTACCCCTCGGTGAAGGGCCTGCTCGGCAAGGACATCCGCGGCAAGCGCCCGCAGACCTCCACCGAGCTGGCCGCCCTGATCCTCGACGAGGCCGAGGTCGCGGTCGTCCCCGGCGAGGCCTTCGGCACGCCGGGCTACCTGCGCCTGTCGTACGCGCTGGGTGACGAGGACCTGGTCGAGGGTGTCTCGCGGGTCCAGAAGCTGCTGGCGGAGGCGCGCGACTGACGCGCGGCTCCCTGCCGCTTCATTGCCGCCTTGCTGCAGCGGGCCCCGGCGTCACGCCGGGGCCCGCTCTGCTTCCCGCATTTGTTTTCGGTGCGGCGCCCGTTCAGGGAAAGCCCCTTCCGGTTGCCCGGCTCGTACGGCAAGATCCCAGGATGGAGAGTGTTCGCGACGTCCGACTGCTGCCCAAGGCCCATCTGCACCTGCACTTCACCGGGTCCATGCGCCCCTCGACCCTGCTGGAGCTCGCCGACAAGTACGGCGTGCACCTGCCCGAGGCGCTCAGCGGCGGTGAGCCGCCACGGCTCCGGGCGACGGACGAGCGCGGCTGGTTCCGTTTCCAGCGGCTGTACGACATCGCCCGCTCCTGTCTGCGCTCTCCCGAGGACATCCGGCGGCTGGTGCTGGAGGCCGCCGAGGAGGACGTCCGCGACGGTTCGGGGTGGCTGGAGATCCAGGTCGACCCCACCTCGTACGCGCCCCGGCTGGGCGGTCTGATCCCGGCGCTGGAGATCATCCTGGACGCCGTCGAGACCGCGTCCAGGGACACGGGCCTCGGCATGCGGGTCCTGGTCGCCGCGAACCGCATGAGGCATCCGCTGGACGCCCGCACGCTGGCGCGCCTGGCCGTCCGCTACGCCGACCGGGGCGTGGTCGGCTTCGGACTCTCCAACGACGAGCGGCGCGGGCTCGCCCGCGACTTCGACCGCGCCTTCGAGATCGCCCGTGAGGGCGGCCTGCTGGCCGCGCCGCACGGCGGCGAGCTCTCGGGACCGGGCAGCGTCCGGGACTGCCTGGACGACCTCCACGCGGCCCGTATCGGCCATGGTGTGCGGGCCGCCGAGGACCCCCGCCTGCTGGCCAAGCTGGCCGCCCGGGGTGTCGCCTGCGAGGTCTGCCCCTCGTCGAACGTCGCCCTCGGCGTCTATGAGAAGCCGCAGGACGTGCCGCTGCGCACCCTGTACGAGGCCGGCGTCCCGATAGCCCTCGGCGCCGACGACCCCCTGCTCTTCGGCTCCCGCCTGGCGGCCCAGTACGAGTTCGCCCGCGAGCACCACGCCTTCACGGACGCGGAGCTGGCGGAACTGGCGAGGCAGTCGGTACGGGCGTCGGCGGCGCCGCCGGGGGAACGCGAACGCCTGCTGGCGGGCGTGGACGAGTGGCTCGCCTCCGGCCCGTCGGGGGCTTGAGGACCGGGGGTCCGGGGGCGGAGCGCCCGGTCGCGGGAAGGGGCGGGCAGGGGAAAGCCTCCCGCCCCGGCACGCCGCCTACAGGCTGACGCCCACCGTCACCGGCTCGTTCACCAGCGTCACCCCGAACGCCTCCCGGACCCCGTCCCGCACCTCGCGGGCGAGGCCGAGCAGGTCCTCCGTGGTGGCCGTCCCGCGATTCGTCAGCGCCAGCGTGTGCTTCGTCGAGATCCGGGCCGCCCCCGAGCCGTACCCCTTCGTGAAGCCCGCCTTGTCGATCAGCCACGCGGCCGAGGTCTTGATCAGCCCGTCCCCCGCCGGGAACGCCGGCGGCGCGACGTCCGCGCCGAGCCGCTCGGTCACGCGGCCCAGGAACGCGGCGTGCTCGGCGGCGGTGAGGATCGGGTTGGTGAAGAACGACCCCGCGGACCACGTGTCGTGGTCCGCCGCGTCGAGGACCATGCCCTTGCCGGCCCGCAGCCTGAGCACGGTCTCCCGGGCGATGGCGGCCGGTACGCGGTCTCCGGCCCCGACGCCGAGGGCGCGGGCGGTCTCGGGGTACTTCAGGGGCGCCGAGAGGCCCCCCGCGTCCTCCAGCTCGAACCGGACCCGCAGGACGACGTAGCGCGTGGGGTCCTGCTTGAAGCGGCTGTGGCGGTAGGAGAAGGCGCAGTCGGCGTTGGGGAGGGTCACCGTCCCGCCGGTGCGGCGGTCGTAGGCCACGACCTCCGTGATCGTGGCGGAGACCTCCTGGCCGTAGGCGCCGACGTTCTGGATGGGCGTGGCGCCGGCGGAGCCGGGGATGCCGGCCAGGCACTCGATGCCGGCGAGGCCGGCCTCGACGGTACGGGCCACGGCGTCGGACCAGTTCTCACCGGCGGCCAGCTCCAGGAGGGTGCCGTCGAGGTGGAAGCCCGTGGTGGCGATGCGCAGGGCCGTGCCGTCGAAGCCCTTGTCGGAGATCACCAGGTTGCTGCCGCCGCCGATGATCAGCAGCGGGGTGCCGGTCTCGTCGGCCTCGCGGACCGCGTCGATGACCTCGGCGTCGGTGACGGCCGTGATCAGGCGGGTCGCGGGGCCGCCGAGCCGGAAGGTGGTCAGGGGGGCGAGGGGGGCGTCGTGTCGTTCCTGCACGGGCACCAGGGTACGGGGGCACCGGCCGCGGTCCGTCGTGGTGCGGACGACGGCGGCTGCGGGGGTCATTCCGGAACGACCCCCTGCGCCGCCGTCGCCCTCCCGCCGGTGGGGCCGGACGTCAGACCGTGACCGAGGTATGAGTAAGGGGCGCCCGCTAATGCGGGCGCCCCTTACCGGTGTCTTTACCTGTGCGTGCTGCTCAGGCGAGCCTGACCACGGCGCGGGCCATGCCCAGCACCTTCTGCCCGTCGCTCATGGCCACCAGGTCCACGCGGACGGTGCGGGCCTCGTCGTCGAGCTTGGCGGCGACCTTGGCGCTGACCTCGATGACCGCACCCTTGTCGTCGTTCGGCACGACGACGGGCTTGGTGAACTTCGTCCCGTAGTCGATGACGGCGGCCGGGTCGCCGGCCCAGTCGGTGACGACGCGGATCGCCTCGGCCATGGTGAACATGCCGTGCGCGATGACGTCCGGCAGTCCGACCTCCTTGGCGAACTTCTCGTTCCAGTGGATCGGGTTGAAGTCGCCGGAGGCGCCCGCGTAGCGGACCAGGGTGGCACGGGTCACGGGGAAGGACCGGCCGGGCAGCTCGGTACCCGTCTCCACCTCGTCGTACGAAATCGTGGCGGCCATCACGCCTCCTCGGCGGCGCGCGCCACCAGCTTCGTGTGCACGGTCACCACGTGCTCGTCGTTCGCGTCGTGGACCTCGCCACGGACCATCAGCACGTCGTTGCCCGCCAGCGACTTGATCGACTCGATCGTGGAGGTGACCGTCAGCCGGTCCCCCGCGCCGACCGGGCGGGTGTAGGCGAACTTCTGCTCGCCGTGCACGACGCGGTCGTAGTCCAGGCCCAGCTGCGGGTCCCGGGTGACCATCCCCGCGGCCTGGAAGGAGATCGCGAACACAAAAGTCGGCGGAGCGATGACGTCCGGGTGACCGAGCGCCTTGGCGGCCTCGGGGTCGGTGTACGCCGGATTGGCGTCGCCGACGGCCTCGGCGAATTCGCGGATCTTCTCCCGGCCGACCTCATAGGGGTCGGTGGCCGGATAGGTCCGTCCGACGAAGGACTGGTCGAGCGCCATGGGCTCGGCACCTCCTGATGGGGACTGAGGTTCCGTGGGTTCCGGAGGTTCCGGGGATTCCGGGATTTCGGGGGTGAATACGCCATGAGGCCGCCCCCAGAAGATGGGGACGGCCTCATGAACGTTCGCGTTTAGCGGGTCTCGCGGTGAGCCGTGTGGGCCTTGCAACGAGGGCAGTGCTTCTTCATCTCAAGACGGTCCGGGTCGTTGCGCCGGTTCTTCTTGGTGATGTAGTTCCGCTCCTTGCACTCCACGCAGGCCAGCGTGATCTTCGGGCGGACGTCGGTGGCAGCCACGTGAGTGCTCCTTGACGGAATGGACGGATGAACGCATAAAAGAGTAGCCGATCGGAGGACCGACCCCACAATCGGCTACTGTGTGTAGCGGTGACCGGACTTGAACCGGTGACACAGCGATTATGAGCCGCTTGCTCTACCGACTGAGCTACACCGCTTTGATGAGGGAGAGCTTCCCCGCCTGAAGGCGAGGAAACCTCACACACCAGAGCCCCAAAACGGAATCGAACCGTTGACCTTCTCCTTACCATGGAGACGCTCTGCCGACTGAGCTATTGGGGCGAGCGAGGAAGACATTACACGGTCTGCCGCCGAAGGTGAAATCCGTATCCGGCCGCCCCCGCCAGGGCGTTCCCCGGGCCGCCGCCGGGGCCGTCGGGAGCCGCGGGCCACCGGGCCGTTTCCCCGGACTGTGCGGGACTGCCCGCCGGGCTTCTCCCGCCGTTCACGGGACCCACGCCGGTACGACTATTCGGCGCCTGCTCTGACCGGCTTCGTACGCGGCCTACGCTCGGAGCGCTGCGTGATCATGCCCGCCCCGGCCACCCGGAGGATCGCGATGCCCGACAGTCAGCCGCAGCCCGCCAGAAGCCCCGACGGCGACGCCGCCATGACGCCCGGTGACGGCGTCCTGGTGCTGTGCGGCGCCCGTCTCGCCGACGGCCGCGTCGTGGACGTGCGCCTCAGCGGCGGGCGCATCGAGGCCGTCGGCACGTCCGGCAGCCTCGCCCCCGGCCCCCGGGTCGACCTCACCGGCTACGTCCTGCTCCCCGCCCCCGCCGAGCCCCACGCCCACTGCGACACCGCGCTCACGGCGGTCGCCGGCGGCCCCCTCGCCTCCGGCCTCGAGGACGTCCAGCGCCGCACTACCGAGGCCGCCCTGCTGCAGCTGGGCCACGGAGCCACCGCCGTGCGCTCCCACGTCCGCATCGGCGACGTCCAGGGGCTGCGCTCGCTGGAGGCCGTGCTGCAGGCCCGGCGGGCGCTGGCCGGGCTCACCGAGCTGAGCGCCGTCGCCGTCCCGCGGCTGCTGACCGGCGTGGCCGGCGCCGACGGCCTGGCCATGCTGCGGGACGCGGTCAAGATGGGCGTCACCGTCATCGGCGGCTGCCCCGACCTCGACCCGGACCCCACGGGTTACGCCGAGACGGTGCTGGGCATCGCCGCCGAGCACGGCTGCTCCGTCGACCTGCACACGGACGGTGACGACCCCGCCCGCCTGTCGCGGCTCGCCGCCATGGCCGGCGGACTGCGCCCCGGCGTCGCCATCGGCCCCTGCGCGGGCCTCTCACGCCTTCCGCACGACCAGGCCGTACTGGCGGGGCAGCAACTGGCGGCGGCCGGTGTGACGGTGGTCTGCCTGCCGCAGGGCGACTGCTGCGTGTCGATGGGCGGGCGCGGCTCGTGGTGCGCGCCGGTACGGCTGCTGCGGGCGGCGGGCGTGCAGGTGGCGGCGGGCAGCGGCGCCCTGCGCGACGTGGCCAACCCGGTCGGTCGCGGCGACCCCCTGGAGGCCGCCTTCCTGCTGGCCTCGCACGGCGAGCTCAGCCCGGAGCTCGCGTACGAGGCCGTGAGCGGGCGGGCCCGGGCGGCGATGGGCCTGCCGGAGGTTCGGGTGGAGGCGGGCTTCCCGGCGGAGCTGCTCGCGGTGCGCGGCAGCGGGATCGCGGGGGTCCTGTCGCTCGGCTACAGCCGGCTCGTGGTCCACCGGGGCCGGGTGGTGGCCCGTACGAGCGCGGTACGGGAGTACGGCGACGTCCGGGCCGACGACCGGGCCACCGTGGCCCTGGACCTGCCCCGGCAGTCGCCGCGCGGCGGGGATCCCGAGCGGTGACCTTCGGCGTACGGTCGGATCATGCGCATTGTCATCGCTGGAGGACATGGTCGGATCGCGCTGCGGCTGGAGCGGCTGCTCGCCGGGCGCGGTGACGAGGTGGCGGGCATCGTCCGCCGCCCGGAACAGGCAGGAGACCTGCTGGCGGCGGGCGCCGAACCGGTGGTGGCCGACCTGGAGTCGGCGTCCGTCGGGGACCTCGCCCGTCACTTGGAGGGCGCCGACGCCGCCGTCTTCGCGGCGGGCGCGGGACCGGGCAGCGGCGTGGAGCGCAAGGACACCGTCGACCGCGGGGCCGCCGCCCTCTTCGCCGATGCGGCGGAGGCGGCCGGGGTGCGGCGGTTCGTGATCGTCTCGTCCATGGGCGCCGACCGTGAGCCACCGGCGGACACGGACCCGGTCTTCGCCGCCTACCTGCGTGCGAAGGGCGCGGCCGACGCCGACGTACGCGCCCGGGCCGGCCTCGACTGGACCGTCCTGCGCCCGGGCCGCCTGACGGAGGACCCCGGCACCGGCCTGGTGAAGCTGTCCGCGGGCAGCACGGGCCGGGGCGCGGTGAGCCGCGACGACGTGGCGGCGGTGCTGGCGGCCCTGCTGGCCGAGCCCGGCACGGCGGGCCGCACGCTGGAGCTGATCGCCGGCGCCACGCCGGTGGAGGAGGCGGTCCGGGCGGCGGCCGGCTAGCGCGGCCACTGCGGCCCGCAGGCACCAGGACAACGAAAGAGCCCCTGACCTTTGCAGGTCAGGGGCCTCATTCTGTGGCGGCGCCAGGATTCGAACCTGGGTAGGCTAAGCCGACGGATTTACAGTCCGTTCCCATTGGCCACTCGGGCACACCGCCATGGGTTGCCGCCTCGGTCGCTCTTTCGAGCCGCTCCGGGGCAACGACGTAAACCATACCCGATGACCTGGGGTGGTCCGCCACTCGGTTCACAGCCCCTCGATCGGGCCCCGGGTGACTAGGCTGGCTGCGCGGCCCACCGGCCGCGCCCCCTGATGGATCTACGTACGAGGAGCCAACTCAATATGGCCGACTCCAGTTTCGACATCGTCTCGAAGGTCGAGCGGCAGGAGGTCGACAACGCCCTCAACCAGGCCGCCAAGGAGATCTCGCAGCGCTACGACTTCAAGGGTGTCGGGGCGTCTATCGAGTGGTCGGGCGAGAAGATCGAGATGCGCGCCAACGCCGAGGAACGGGTCATGGCGGTTCTCGACATCTTCCAGTCCAAGCTGATCAAGCGTGGCATCTCCCTGAAGGCCCTGGACGCCGGCGAGCCGCAGCCCTCCGGCAAGGAGTACAAGCTCTTCGCCACGATCGTGGAGGGCATCTCCCAGGAGAACGCAAAGAAGGTCGCCAAGATCATCCGCGACGAGGGCCCCAAGGGCGTCAAGGCCCAGGTCCAGGGCGATGAGCTCCGCGTGTCCTCGAAGAGCCGCGACGACCTGCAGGCCGTCCAGGCCCTCCTCAAGGGCAAGGACCTGGACTTCGCGCTTCAGTACGTCAACTACCGCTGATCTAGATCTCTGACCTGCGCATACGCACTCTAGGCGGGCCGGGCAGGGCACAACGGGGGCACATCGCCGAGGACTTCCTCGACGGCGGCCCTCGTTGTGTCCTCGTCGTCCGGCCAGAGATGCGTATAGGTGTCGAGCGTGATCGACGGCTTGGCATGGCCGAGCCGCTTCTGCACCGTCTTGACGTTCTCGCGGTGCTTGATCAGCAGCGACGCGTAGAAGTGGCGCAGGTCGTGCATGCTGGCCCCTTCGGGCACTTGCAAGAGTTCAGGCGCCCTGCCCTCCGGCTTCCCCTTCTTGACCCACGCCGCGTAGGCGCGCTCGTGCCTCGCGGAGAGTGCCTTGTTCGCGTTGCTCACCATCCGCCGCCAGACGTGCGCCCAGCCGTCGCGCCGAACCGGTTCGTTGTGCTCGTTGAGGAACAGCAGCCGAGCTTTACGCCTGCGCGGCTTACGCGGGTTCGTACGGTCCTCGATCTCCGTCTCGACGACGGGATACCGCTCGAGATGCGCCGCAAGAGCATCAACGGCCGACTTGGCGAGCGGCACAGTGCGATAGCTCTCGTGCGTCTTCGGCTCACCGAGGTAGGGCGCACCCTCCTCCGGGGTTATGAGCTGTTGCTGCACCCTCACCTCGCGGCGCAGAAAGTCGACCTGCTCGACCTCGAGTCCGAACGCCTCACCCTGGCGTAGACCGGACGCTGCGGCGAGCAGCGTGAGCGACCGGTACCAGGCCGGAGCAGCGTCGATCAAAGCGCGGACGACGTCTGGGGGCAGCGGCACGATCTCGGTACGGCGCTTCGCCGGCAGCCGCACCCCATCGCACGGGTTCACCGCGATGATCCGATCGCGCACGGCCGTGTGGAGCACGCTCACGAGGTACGCGTACGTCACGCGGAGCGTGGACAGGGCGAGCACCTGCGCACGGTCCTTGACCCATGCCTGTACCTCCGACGGACGGATGCCGGCGACGGGCCGGTCGCCGAAGGTCGGGTAGATGTGATTGCGCAGGGCGCGCTCGACGCGCGAGGCCGTTGTCGAGCGGTGAACAGCCGAGGTGCGCCAGCGTTCGGCGACTGCCCGAAAGCTCTCCTTGCCGGCAGCAGGGTCGACGTAGAGGCCGCGGGCGAGGTCAGCGTCGATGGTCGCCGCGCGGGTGTCGGCCATGTTCCGCTTGTCGAAGTTCTCTTTGCGCTGCTTCCCGCCGGCGTCGCGCCAACGAACCTGCCACCGCTTGCCCTTGCCGTGCTCGCCGCTGGGCACAAGCTTGCGTGTCTTGCTGGTGTGGTCGGCGCACGGCTCGTCGCTGTCTAACGGACGGGACTTGTGCCACCGGTCGTAGACCTCAGCCATGCGACTCCGCCTCTCCCCCCTCGATGCCCGCGTCGTCCTTCGGTGCGGGTTTGAAGCCGGCCGCCCCCAAGGCTTCCAAGAGTTGCTTGTTGATCTCGTACGCCTCTCGCTCGCGACGCCCGCGGGACTTCCATTCCTCCGCCGGCACCTCACTGCGGTAGATGCGCTCATCCATGAATGTCAGCGGCGCTTCCCCCTTGATCCACTCTCGGACCCAGCCAGCGCCCTCCCGGTTGAGGCCGTGCGTCGGCGTCGGCGTTTCCGGGGTCAGCTCGTAGCGCGCGTGGTCGTCATCGATCGGTACGACGAGGTGGATGGGGGCGACGTGCAGCGCCTGCGCCAAGATCAGCCACTCCTCAAGCGTGACCTGCCGCCGCCGGCGGCCGTTCAGGTCAGGCCGACCGCTCTCGATGTTGGCAATCACTGACGCAGTCAGCCCCGGCGCCCCGATCAGCCGGCAGCGCTCGGCCAGATCCTTGGCGGTGAGCCCTTGCCGTTTCCGCAGTTCTTGGACTCGCTCGGCGACGACTTCACTCGCCGATTGATGGTTCTTCATGGGTCACCTCTATGTCGATACGACAAATCTGTAAGCAAGATTGACATGCGGTGCGCGACGTCGGCAAGGTTGCCCAAGATCAGTTCTATCGACAAGCCCGGATGTCGAATCGACAGAGGAGTGAGATCGTGCCCCGCGCCCAAGTTCCCGGCACCGTTGACTCGGCCCGCCGCAAGCTCGCCACCGCGCGCGAACTCGCCGATTATTGCGGCGTGCCGCTCGCCACCGTCTACCAGTGGAGCCATCGAGGCGGCGGGCCCCGCCTGATCAAGGTCGGCCGTCACCTTCGCGCCCGTTGGGAAGACGTCGAGCAGTGGCTCGACGAGCAGACCATCGGCACCGCAGCGTGAAGGGCGACGACGGCTTGACCACCTCGACCGCCGAGCCGCTCCGCGTAGCTCTGTGGCTGGCTGCTCAGAGCTACGCAGTGCACCCGCTCGCCCCGGGCGGGAAGGTGCCCGTACGTGGCTGCACCCGATGCTCGCCCGGCACCACCGAACGCCCCAACCCTGCCTACATCGAGCACGACGGGCGCACCTGCTCGTGCCACGCTGCCGGCCGCCCCTGTCATGGTGTGCTGGCCGCCACGACCGACCCCCACCGCATCGCCCGGTGGTGGGAGCACATGCCCGCGGCCGGGGTCGGCGTTGCCGCCGGACCATCCGGGCTCGTCATCCTCGACGTGGACTGCCACGGCGGTGACATGCCGACCGACCTCGAGCGACTGCTGCCCGGCGTCGAACTGCCCGCCGATATCGCCCCGGGCAGCATCGTCGACGGCCGCGACGTTCTCGCCCTGCTCGTGGAGGCGCGCCGTGCCACGTTGCCCGGCTGCGCCCCGGAGACGCTCACTGTGCGTACACCCTCGGGAGGGTTTCACTACTGGTTCCGCGCACCGGCCGGCACCGTCTGGCGCCCGCAAGCCGGGGCGCTCGGCTGGCAGCTCGACGTGCGCGCCGGATCGTCCTACGCCGTAGCACCGGGCACCGTCACCCGCGACGGGGCATACACCGCGCTCGGGGACTGCCGCACGGTCGCCGAACTGCCCGTGTGGCTCGCCCGCGACCTCGACCGCACCGGGCACCGCATACGTCCCGAGCGCCCCCGCGTGGCGCTGCCATGGCGCTCCCGCAGGATGGGCGGCGGGTACGTGGCCACCGCTGTTGAGAACGAGCTGCGAGCGGTCGCCGAGGCGCAGCCCGGCACCCGTAACGCCACACTCAACCGCGCTGCCTTCAACCTCGGCACCCTGCGCGTGGTGGGCCATCTCGAGCACGACCAGCTCGCCGACGTCCTGTGCGACGCCGCCCGGCACGCCGGATTGCCCGGACGCGAGGCCGAAGCCGCGATTCGCTCGGGACTGTCCGCCGGCGAGCGGCACCCGCGCACCACCCTCACCGGAGCCGCCGCATGACTTATGCCCCCACCTTCAACCCGGCTACCGCCGCGCGCTCCGTCGTCCCCTTCCCCCGGCAGGAAGCGAGCAGCGAGCAGCCACATGCGCCGAAGCAGGAACGCCAGCCGCCGCAGGCCGAGGTGCTGCGCGTGCTCGGACAGAACCGCTTCCGGTACCTGCACCACAACGGCGCGCCGTACGCCGTCCCGTACGACGGCCCGCCCATCGCTGTACCGCTGCGCGCCACCGCCCACACCGGCACCGGCAGCCTGAGGCAGCACCTCACGCACGTGTACGTGACCGAGCGCGACCGGACGCCCTCGCAGACCGCACTCGCTGACGCCCTGGCCGCACTCGATGCGCTCGCAATGCGCGCACCCGAAGCCGAGCTGCACCTGCGCGTCGCTCCTGACCCCGCCGAGCCCTCGGTGTCCTGGCTCGACCTCGGCCGCCCCGACGGGGAGTCGGTACGCCTTGCCCCCGACGGGTGGGCACTGACCCACCCCGACCCCGAGATCGGGCCGATATGGCGGCGCAGCAAACTGGTTCGCCCCCTGCCCCGCCCGGACCGAGCGGCGGGCGGCTGGCGCACGGGCCTCGAGGAGTTGGCCACGCTGCTGCCGTTCACGCCCGAGACCCTGCCGCTCGCCGTCGGCTGGCTGCTGGCCGCCCTGCGCCCCGGCATCCCGCGCCCCATCGCCTACCTCACCGGTGAGCAGGGCACGGGCAAGAGCACGTCGGGGCAGATGCTCGCCGGGATCATCGAGGGCGCTCGCGCGCCGCTACGCCAGGCTCCCGAGACCCTGCGCGACCTCGGGCCGACCACGGCCGCCGGATGGGTGCTCGCGCTCGACAACCTCTCGGGCCTGCCCGGCTGGCTGTCCGATGCCCTGTGTCGCATCGTTACGGGCGACGCGCAGGTGACCCGCGCCCTGTACACCGACGACGACGTGAACGTGCTCACCTATCAGCGTCCCGTGCTGCTCACGGGCATCGACCTCGGCGCGCTGCGCAACGACCTTGCTGAGCGCATGATGCCGCTCGAGCTGCAACCCATCCCCCGTCACAAGCGGCGCACGGCCGGCGCTCTGTGGGCCACATACGAACAGGCGCACCCACGCATCCTCGGCGCACTGCTCGACCTCGCCGCCGCGGTATGGGCCGACCTCCCGCACGCCGCCGCTGACCTCACCGAACGCCCGCGGCTCGCCGACTTCGCCGAGTTGCTGCACGCCCTCGACCGCGTCACCGGCTGGCGCAGCCTCGCCGCCTTCAACGGCGCGCAAGATGCGCTGAACGACGCGGTCCTCGATGGTCACCCAGTCGCCGGCACCCTGCGGGATTGGACCGTCTCGCCCGCCTTCCCGTCCGGCGGCTGGCAGGGGACCATGGCCGAGCTGCACCGGCTGCTCGGCAGCGACGGGCGCGGCCTCACCGACGGCTGGCCAAAGACACCCGCGGTTCTCAGCGCCCGCATTCGCCAGGTCGCCCCTGCACTCCGCGCCCGCGGCATCTACGTGGCGCGCACCTCGGGCAGCAACAAGAACGGCAAGGTCTACGCCGTCACGCGCACCCCGACCACATGAAGCCCTCGCCCGACGCGCCCCGGCACGGCACCTCCGCCGGGGCGCTGCTGTGCCCGGGGACGCAGGGGGACGCCCGGGAGCCAACGGGGGACGGCACCCGAACCGCGAGACGTCCCCCACCACCCTGCCGACCACCTGCGGGAACAGACACGCTGCCCGACCGGGAGGACGCAGGGGACGGCTTGGCCGCTTTCCTCTCTGTCCCAGCGAGTAGGAGGGGAAGGGGTAGGAGAGGGGAAGCCGGATACGACGTCCCCCGCGTCCCGCCGTCCCCCAGTGGGTGAGCCCCGTTGGCGCGTCGCGACCGGTCGCGCCTTGCGCGCGCGTGCGCGTAGGGAGCGTAGGAGAACTCAGGAGATGCGACCCTGCGGGTGTCGACGCGTTTATCCCTGGACTGCCAGCTTCTGAGCCTCGGCGAGGACCTGGTCGAGACGCCTGCGCACCGGCTTCCCGTACTGAAGCCGCAAGCCGAGGATCACCGCTGGTGGGAGAGTCCGGTACCGAAACCACCGAGGATGTCGCGGCGGCGCGGTCCCCTCAGCGTTGTTACACAGGGTGCACAGCAAACCGCGAACGAGTCCAGACTCGTGACAGTGGTCGACCACCACGTCGGCAGGAGACGGGTGCCCGCACCCTGCGCAGCGGCCCGCCTGCCATGCAACAAGCAGGGTGACCGGGTCTTCATCAGGAAGAGGCACCGCTCGCGGGTACGGCCAGGAATGGCAGGCGGGCGGCTGAGCGTCCCTGAGCCTTTGTTCAACCTGCTCCTCAACAGTCATAGGCCTACACCCCCCATAGACGTAGCGGAAGTACGCATGCGGGTAGTCGACGGTGTCCTGCCACTCCTCGTCGTCGAGGTGGCGCGCACATCCGGCAAGGCCTGGCAGCGGGCGGGATTTGCACAGCCGGACGCCATCTTGCAAAGGCCGGCCGCACCGAGCTTCGACAGGGCGCAGCCCAGCCGCTCGCCGCTCCTCTCTGATGCGCGCAATCAGAGCGAGGTGCCGGGCCCGCTCCGGCGTGTCTTTCGGCTCGCGCGGGGGTGGGACCAACACGCGTGAACTCATCCGGACGCCTCCTGAAGCAGCGGCAACGGTGTCGCGGCCATCCCAGCACTCCCCACTGACATCGCCGTCAGGTAGCCCCACCAGAGGACTTGACCAGCGCCCTAATTCCGCGGCCGGTTGAGCGCGCTACGCGCGACGCGGTTGACTGCCCACACCGCGCCCGTCTCGTCGAACTGAAAGAGCATTACACCTTGGCTATCGGCGTAGACCAGGGCCTGGGCTGTGTACCCCTGCAAGCTGTAAAAGAGAAGGTCTTGCAGTTCTCCACGGCCAGCTGCGCCGACGAGGCGTTGCACATCGGGACGACCCACGGGCTTGCTCTTCATCTTGACCTGCGCGACGGCCCCAGTGGCCTTGGCATCGATACCGCCATCGCTGCCGCTGCCCGTGTCTCGGGCATCCGGATAGCCGATCTGCTGCATGTGATAGACGGCCAGGAATTCCGCGTCGCGCCATGTGCGCAGTAGAACCGGAGCAGTCGCCAGGCTGAGTTGCTGGGTCTGCTGAGGCTGTCGCCCCTCGCGAACAGTCGCTAGGTCACTTATGAGGCCCAACCCGATGTATAGGACGAGTGGCACGGCGAAAGGCCCTACTGCCCACATCGAGTATTCACCGTCGGGCGTGGTCCAGTCGGGAATCGCCTTGATCACTAGCCAGACGGCAACGCCAAGAAGGATGACGCCGAAACAACCCTTCGAGGCCGCGCGCTTGCTTACAGAGCGCTCATCGGCCGGTTCTCGGGATGGCTCGGGACTGACGGCGCGCTGAACAGACATGCTCCCCCTGGCACGAAAGTGTGATCGACAGTAGCGGTGCCAGCCTGGGGTGCGCCAACCCGTCCAGGAGGGCGCCAGCACGTATCAGGGCCGCAGAGCGGCACAGAGCGCGCGGAGAGTGCTGCGACCGGTCGCAGCACTCTCCCGGGCCGCAGAGGACACCGCGGAACACCAGTCACCCCACGCGTAATCTGGTTTGGCGGGTTTTGGGTGTTTTTTTGGGG